>JABJCZ010000105.1 GCA_018668475.1 Alphaproteobacteria bacterium
GCGGGCGGCGGCGGCGCGTGCGCTGGCTGCAAGCGGCATTCGGCTCTTTCATTGGCCCGAGGAAGGCGGCGGGGGCAGCTATGGCGCCACCGGCCTGAACGAAATTCAGGCTGAACTGGGCGACACAGAATTTGCGCGGGTGGACGCTGCCGTGAACCGGCTGCATCAGGTTGGCGAGCCGTTCCATATTGTTTGTCAGAATAGCGCCGGCAAGCCGCTGGAAATTATGGGCCGCGGCGACCGCGATGGGATCGCGGTAGAAGTGCGTGAGGCTGCCGACGCCCACGCCGTATCGGAAACTACAAAGCAGCGCGCCGATTTGATTAATGAAGAGGCGTCTCGCCTGGCGACCGTTCTGGACGGGCTGGATATGCCGGTCTGGTTGCGAGATTCGGCCGATTCGTTGATCTGGTGCAACAACGCCTATGCTTCAGCCGTCGGAACGGATCGCGAGGGAGCGACAGCCGACAACGGCATCGAACTCCTGTCAGGTAGCGGCGCCATTGAATGCAAGGAGCTTGCCCATCAGGCGCGTACCGGCAACGTTCGCAAAGCGATCAAGAAACACGCTGTTGTAGACGGTGAACGGCGCCTGCTGGAACTGGTAGAATTGCCGGCGGCGAAAGACGCCGGCACCGTCGGCTGGGCGCGCGACATCACCGACTTCGAAACTTCCAAGGCTGAGCTGAGACGGCACATTGATGCGCACGCACAGGTTCTCGAAGCGCTCAGCGAGGCCATCTCCATTTATGCGCCGGACAAGCGGCTGATTTTTTACAACAGCGAATTCGTCAAACTATTTGGCCTGGATGAAACCTGGCTGGCAAGCGAACCGTTGATCAGCGAAGTTATTGAGGCTCAGCGTGAGCAACGGCGATTACCGGAACAGGCCAACTGGCGCGCCTATAAAGATCAACTCCTTGAACTCTTCACCAGCGTGACTGAGCCACAGGAAGACCTGTTGCACCTGCCCGACGGCTCGACCCTGCGCCAGGTCATTACGCCCCATCCCTTTGGCGGCCTGCAGTTCATGGGTGTGGATGTAACTGATCGCCTGACACTTGAACGCTCCTACAGCACATTAACCGCGGTGCAGCGTGCGACCCTCGACAATCTGCATGAGGCAGTTGCCGTATTTGGTGCGGATGGGCGACTGAAATTGTGGAACCCCGGCTACGCCAACCTGTGGGCGCTCGACCCGGACCAGATGGAAGATGAACCTCATATTCTGGATATTCTTGATCTCACTCGCCCGCTTATCGGCGGTGAGGACGATTGGGAAGACTACAAGGCCACTGAAATCGCACGCATCAATGAGCGGTATGCAGGTGGTCAGCGCCTGGAACGCCGCGACCAAAGAATTCTGGACGCCGCCTATGTGCCGTTGCCCGATGGCGCAACACTGATTACGTATCTGGATATCACTGATCGATTCCAGGTAGAGCAGGCGCTACGTGGGCGCGCTGAAGCGATGGAGACGGCGGACCGTCTCAAATCAGAGTTCATCGCCAATGTTTCGTATGAACTGCGAACGCCGCTCAACACGATGATCGGGTTTACCGAGATTCTGGCGAACCAGTATTTTGGCCCCCTCAATGAACGTCAGCAGGATTATGTTCATGGCATTCTTGATTCGTCACAGCACCTGCTGTCACTAATCAACGACATCCTCGATCTGGCAACTGTCGAGGCCGGACTGATGGTGCTCGAGAACGAGCCACTCGATATTCATTCCGTCCTGTTCAGCATGTTGGGTCTGGTCAATGAACGCATTCGGAAAAACCAGCTCGAAGTGACCTTCGAATGCGATGCGGCCATAGGCCAGATCGAAGCCGACGAACGCCGCTTGAAACAGGTTCTCTATAACCTGCTGTCCAACGCCATCAAGTTTACGCCGGCAGGCGGCAAAATCGCACTCGGCGCGCGCCGGGAAAACGATGGCATTGCCATATGGGTATCAGATACCGGCATCGGCATTGCGGTCGGCGACCAGCGCCAGGTGTTTGAAAAGTTCTCTCAGGGCGCGGGCGCACTCAATCGGCAGGCCGGCACCGGGCTTGGCCTGTCACTGGTCAAAAATTTCGTGCAGCTGCAAGGCGGGCGGGTGGACATGGTGTCAGCACCTGATGAAGGCACAACAGTAACCTGTTTTTTCCCGGGCAGACCCCCGGCGGACGCGGCCCGTCTGGACTAATAGCCTCCCGCCGACGGCATTTGTCTTGCCACCACCGGTTCTGCCATCATTTGTCCTGAAAGTAGCCAACGGCGACAACATGACCGACCTGTCCATTTACCTTTCCTGCGAGTCCGATACCGTCACACTCGCGCGTCAAGTCGCCGAGGCGGCCCGAAAGGGCGACATCATCGGCCTGACCGGAAACCTCGGCGCCGGGAAAACAGCTTTTGCCCGGGCATTCATTCAGGCCCGTACCGGTATCGATGAAGTCCCTAGCCCGACATTTACGCTGGTGCAGGTTTATGACCGGGACACTGGATCACCATCAATCTGGCACATGGACCTTTATCGACTGGAACCCGGCGCTGATGTCGAGGAACTCGGGATTGAGGACGCCATGGCCGATGGAATTCTTCTCGTCGAATGGCCGGACCGCCTGGACAGCGCGACATTGGAGAACTGGGTGGAGATCACCCTTTCTCTCGCTGATGACCCGTCCGCCCGAACCGTATCCATAGGCGCCCATGGCGACTTGGCCCGCGCCTTTCATGGACGCATCGCCAAAGCGACCGCCGCATGATCAGCCGTGAGGATATCGAGCATCGTTTTCTGACCGATGCCAGCTGGGGTGATGCGGCCCGCCAACCCCTCGCCGGTGATGCGTCAGGCCGGCTTTATCATCGCCTCACAAAAAATGGTGCGACTGCAATTTTAATGAACGCACCACCACCGCAGGAGAATGTGCATTCTTTCGTGGTCATCGACCAATTCCTGTGCGCCCACGGATATAGCGCGCCGAAGATAATTGCCAGCGACGAGGCAGCAGGATTTTTATTGCTGGAAGATTTCGGCGACGAGAGCTTCACCCGTATCCTTGCGCGCGACGCTTCTTCAAAAACCGAAATCACCCTGTATTCATCCGCCATTGACGTGTTGCGTGACTTGCACACTCGACCCCTGCCTAACTCGGTTGCAACTTACGACGAGGCCAGATTGGCTGGCGATGCCGCGCTGTTCGTCGAGGCCTGGGTCGGCCAGCATCATGCGGACGCCGGATATTTAGAAACAGCCGGGCAGACCTTTCAGAATGCGTGGTGCACGGCGTGGCGCCACGCGACGGCGTTACCATACGCGCTGTCGCTGCGAGATTATCACGCGGGTAACCTGATGTGGCTGGGCGACCGCTCGGGCCTGAGACGCGTCGGGCTACTGGATTTTCAAGACGCTCTTGCGGCGCCTGTCGCCTACGACCTCGTTTCATTGCTCAATGATGCCCGCCGCGACGTCAGCCCCCATACCGAGCGCGCGATGATTGAACGCTATCTGTCGGCACGTGGTGACATTGCCGAAGACGCATTCAAGGCTGGCTATGCAGTACTGGGTGCGCAACGCAGTGTGCGCATTGCCGGTGTGTTCACGCGCCTGGCCCGGCGCGATGGCAAATCGCAGTATCTGGCGCATCTGCCCCGCGTCTGGCGGCAAATAGAAACCCATCTTGCGCATCCCGCGCTGGAACACATTCGGCAATGGATGGATGAATACGCGCCCCAGCACCTGAGATGTAGCACCTGATGGCCCAGGCAGAGACGAGAGCCGGCATAACGACCGCGATGATTCTTGCAGCCGGGCTCGGCACGCGTATTCGCGACGTCAGCAATACCCTTCCAAAGCCATTGCTATCTGTCGCTGGCCAGCCGTTGATCGATTACGCGCTCGCCAGCGCCGTACATGCCGGCGTTACGGAAATAGTCGTCAACACGCATTACCGGGCCGAGTTGATCGAAGCTCACCTGAAAGGCTGCGCCACAAAACCGGGTGCGCCGACGATTCGTACCGTTTATGAAGGCGCGCGCCTTGAAACCGGCGGCGGCGTGAGAAATGCATTGCCGCTTCTGGGAACGCAGGCTTTTTTTGTGATGAACAGCGATAGCATCGTCGTTGATGACCGAGACAGTTCGCTCCTTCGCCTTGCCGTCGCCTGGGACGAAAAAAAAATGGATGCGCTGTTGCTGCTGTGCCCGTTAGCGATGGCAAGTGGATATGACGGTGCTGGAGATTTCGTCAGAACAACACCCGATGAGTCGCCGCCAGGCGCCGCAGCGACACTGCGCCGACGCGCAGAGGGCGAGACCGGGCTGGTTTTCACGGGCGTTCAAATTTTACACCCTCGCCTGTTTGCAACGGCACCGGACGGCGCCTATTCCCTCAACATTCACTACGACAAGGCAGCGGCCCGGAACAGGTTGTACGGCCTCAGCCACGTTGGTGACTGGTTTCATGTGGGCACTGCAGACGGCCTACGCCGCGCGGATACCGGCCTGACCAAAGCGGCAACGCGATGACCGACACTCACCGGCCGCCCCGCGTCTACACTATTCCGGCCACCGCGCCTTTTGGCGATGCCCTGGTTGCCGGGCTACTGAACGGCGACGTCATCTCGCTACCTGCAGGCGACCCGTTAGCGCTGGCGCGGGTAACTCTGCTGATGCCAACGCGGCGCGCCTGCCGCGCCATTCAGGAGGCGTTTCTGCGGGCCAGCGGCAGCGCTGCCATGTTGCTGCCACGCATATTGCCGCTCGGCGATATTGACGATGACGAAGGCGGCCTCGGCGACCGGGAAGCCAGCGCCGACGATATGATACCACCGGCCATTTCGAGCCTTCGCCGGCAATTGTTGCTCGCCCGCCTGGTGCGCGCGTGGGACAACGCAGCCCCACGCGGTGAGGCGGCAGACCCGAACCCCCGACGGTCGATGGACCAGGTTATCCGGCTCGCCGCAGAGCTCGCCAATTTTCTCGATGCCACACAAATTGAGGGGCTGACCCTCGACGGACTAAAAGATCTTGCGCCTGCACAATATGCCGACCATTGGCAAAGTGTTCTGGAATTTCTGCTTATCGTGACACGGCATTGGCCCGAGGTGCTGGCTGAAGAAGGGGTTCTAGATCCCGCGACGCGACGCAACACAACTCTGCGCAAGTTGGCACAATCGTGGGCGACGACGCCACCTCCCGGGCCCGTTATCACCGCCGGTTCCACCGGAACCGTACCCGCAACCGCTGACCTGATGGGTGTGATCGCGCGCCTGCCTCAGGGCATGATCGTGTTGCCGGGGCTGGATACTGCAACCGATGAGGAGGCCTGGAATGCCCTCGACGCGACCCACACGCAATATGCGCTGAAACGCCTGCTAAACCGCATTGGGATCAACCGTGCCGAAGTGCATGTATGGCCAATCCTCCCGCCCGTCGAACATGAGGCCACAGCGCGCGCAACGCTTCTCCATGAAGCGTTGCGACCGGCAGTAACCACGCATGTCTGGCACAACGAAAACCTGATCGACGAAGCTGCCGTAACCGGCCTGGCGCTTGCCGAATGTGATGACCTGCAGCAGGAAGCCGGAGTCATCGCTCTGCGCATGCGTGCTGCCCTGCAAATCGATGAAGCGACGGGTCGACGGGACCAGACTGCCGCACTTGTCACTGCCGATAGGCGGCTTGCCCGGCGGGTCGTTGCGGAATTGAAACGCTGGGATATTTCTGTTGACGATTCCGCCGGTGAACCGCTTGGCAATACACCGCCCGGAGCATTACTGCGCCTGACAGCACGGCTCGCCGATTCCGGGCTCGCCCCGGTGGAATTGCTTGCCGCGCTCAAACATCCACTTGCCGCTGGCGGTATGCCGACGGGTGAGTTTCGTGCACTGGCGCGCAAACTCGAAATTCAATGCCTGCGAGGCCCCCGCCCGGCGCCCGGCATTGAAGGGCTTCAACTGGCGCTAGCAGGCTCAAGGGACGGCGAAACACTGCACGAGTGGCTCGCCGGTATAGGCTCCCACCTCACGCCGTTTTTCTCCCTCTGGAGTAGCGGGCAGGTGGGCCTCGCGGATATCGTTCGGGCCCATGTCGGCTTTACCGAGTGGCTGGCCGGGGACGATGACGATGCCGGCGGCACCAGACTATGGGACGGTGAAGCCGGTGATGCTGCCGCCGCATTGATCGCGGATCTGCTGGAGAATACCAATACGATCGGTGCGCTGCCGGCCAGTGACTATGCCGGAATGCTGGAGGCGTTGATGGACGCCCGCGCCGTGCGGCCGCGTTATGGCCAACATCCCAGGTTATTCATTTGGGGACCGCTCGAAGCCCGACTGCAGCGAGCAGACATCATGATTCTCGGCGGGCTCAATGAGGGGAGTTGGCCGCCCGAACCCGGTGATGACCCGTGGATGAGTCGGCCCATGCGCGACGCCTTTGGGCTGCCGCCACATGAACAACGCATCGGCCTGTCCGCCCACGACTTTGTGCAGGCCGCATCGTCGCGCAATGTCATGTTTACGCGGGCCCGGCGGGCCGGTGGCGGGCCAACTGTGCCATCACGCTGGCTCCTTCGGTTGGGCGCGTTGTTGGCTGCTGGCGACATGGAGAGACACGTCCGTGAAAACGGCGAACGCTGGCTGCATTGGCACAACGATATGTCGACACCGCCCGAGCCGCAGCAGCGCCTGCGCGCGCCCGAGCCCCGGCCACCAGTAGCAGCCCGACCGCGCCGGATGTCTGTGACCCAGATCGAACAGTGGATGGCCGATCCCTACGCTACGTATGCACGACATATTTTGAAATTGCGGGCACTGGACCCGCTGGATGCGAACCCTGGCGCAGCTGAACGCGGCACGATTATTCATGACATCCTCGATGCGTTTGTTCGGCAATATCCCGCCGCTTTGCCCAACGATGCATTGCGCCAATTGATCGCACTCGGGCAGCACAAATTTGCCGCTGTTGAAACCCAGCCCGGCGTCTTTGCCTTCTGGTGGCCGCGCTTCGAGCGCATCGCAAAATGGTTTGTAGAAACAGAAGGCACCCGCCGCTCGAACACGCGGCCCGCGGCAACGGAGGTGGAGGGCCGGTTAGTGCTCAGCCGACCAGGGGGTGACTTTCTGTTGACTGCGAAGGCCGATCGGATAGATCGGCTGGATACCGGCGGGCTCATCATTCTCGATTACAAAACCGGCAGTGTGCCGAATAATAAGGAAGTCGCCCGCGGCCAGGCGCCGCAACTCCCATTGGAGATCGCTATCGCGGAAGCCGGCGAGTTCAAAGGCCTGCCCGCCGAGGCCGTACATGAACTGGAATATTGGCGCCTTACGGGCGGAGACCCGGCAGGCGAAATCAGGAAAGTAAAAGGTAGCGTGGAGCAACTCGGTGCGGAGGCGGTGGCAGGCCTCAGTACGTTAATTGACCTGTTTGACAATGAAGACACGCCCTACCTGCCAGTTCCCCGGCCCGACTGGGAAAAACCCTGGAACGATTACACCCATCTCGCCCGGGTGAAGGAGTGGATTACGTCCACGGATAGTGGGGGCGGCGATGACAGTTGAACAGAAACGCGCAGCCAACCCTGAAACATCCGCCTGGGTGACCGCTTCCGCCGGCACCGGCAAAACGTCGGTGCTGACAAACCGGGTCTTGCGGCTGCTATTTATGGGTACAAAGCCATCGCGAATCTTGTGCCTTACCTTCACGCGTGCCGCCGCTGCGGAAATGGCGATCCGCATCAATAACCAGCTCAGTGGCTGGGCAACAATGGAAGAGGCAAAACTACGCAACGAGCTGCAGGAACTCACGGGGGTGCCCGCGAGTACTACAGAAGTAAGCCATGCCCGTGGTCTGTTCGCGCAGGTTCTGGATGCACCCGGCGGGCTACACATTGAGACGTTGCACGGGTTCTGCCAGTCGGTGCTGCGGCGCTTCCCGATTGAGGCCGGGGTCACGCCGCAGTTTCAGGTCGCGGATGAGCGGCGACAACAAGAGCTGCTGTCCATCGCCCGCACCCGGCTGCTGCGTGAAGCACGGCATGGAACCGACGATGCACTGGCTGACGCGCTGGCAACAATCAGTGCAACCATCGACGAGGGTCGTTTTGATGACCTGATGGTTTCGCTGACCGGATCAAGGGACCGCTTGTCCCATTTTCTTCATGCATTCGGTGGCTCGGACGGCGCAATCGCGGCGCTCCGTACCGAACTCGGACTGGCCCCGGGGGAGACAGCCGAGACTATCATCAAAGAATTCAGCGAGAATGCCGCATTTGACAGCAAAGCGTTGGCTGAGGTCGTCACGATATTCCAAGACGGCGGGATAAAAGAAAAGCAGGCGGGCATCACCATGCTGGCCTGGCTAACTGCCACGCCGAGCGGTCGCGTAGCCATGTTTGAAAATTACATACGCGTTTTCCTGACGATAAAAGATGCTCAAAGGAAAAATTTTCCTCTAAAGAAAACAAGAGAAGAGAAAGCCGCCGCGACCGCCACCTATCAGATGGAATGTGATCGGGTACTGGCAATCGTGATGCGGCTTAAAGCCGCAGGGGTTGCCCGCTCGACCTCGGCGCTGGTGTTGTTTGGCGCACGCTTGCTGCAATATTACGAACGCGAAAAAGCGCGTTTTGGCGTGCTTGATTACGACGATCAGATCGAGCGAACCAAGTCATTGCTGGTTCAACCCGGCATGGCGCCCTGGGTTTTATTCAAACTGGACGGCGGCATTGATCACATTCTGGTTGATGAAGCACAGGACACAAGCCCCGCCCAATGGGACATCATCGCCGGGCTCGCCGGTGATTTTTTTCCGGGCGACGGGGCACGGGAACTGGCGCGCACACTCTTCGCTGTCGGCGATGAAAAACAGTCCATCTTCAGTTTTCAGGGGGCAGACCCCTATGCACTTTCCGCTATGCGGCAGACGTTCAAGGCACAGGCTGAACGTGCCGGTCTGCCGTGGGACGATGTACC
>JABJCZ010000106.1 GCA_018668475.1 Alphaproteobacteria bacterium
CAGGTGGGCGGCCAGGACGAATTGGTATTTGACGGCGGGTCATTCGTGATCGGGGCTGATCGCACCTTGCGGGCGCAGGCCGCTGCCTTCGCCGAACAAAGCGTGCTGACCAACTGGCACCGTGAGGATACGGGCTGGGTTTGTGACGAAGCGACGCGGGCCCCGGCGGCGGAAGGGCTTGACGCCATCTACCGGGCGATGGCCCTTGGTCTGCGTGACTATGTGCGCAAGAACGGCTTTCCTGGGGTGTTGATCGGCTTGTCGGGCGGTATCGATTCTGCTTTGTCGCTGGCGGTCGCGGTGGACGCGCTGGGTGCCGACAAGGTGCATTGCGTGGCTATGCCGTCGCGCTTTACCAGCCAAGCGTCACTGGATGATGCTGCCGAGTGTGCGGCGCTGCTGGGTATGCGTCTGGATACGGTTTCCATAGAGCCGGCGGTGGAAGCGTTTGACGGCATGCTAACCGATCTCTTTGCTGGTCAACCGCGCGACGCCACGGAAGAGAATATTCAGGCGCGCGTGCGCGGCATCACGCTCATGGGGCTCTCCAACAAGCTCGGGCATATGGTGCTGACCACCGGCAACAAGTCGGAAATGTCGGTCGGTTACGCCACACTTTATGGCGATATGTGTGGCGGCTATTCGGTGCTCAAGGATGTTTACAAAATGACCGTTTTTGAGCTGTGCCGGTGGCGCAACGAGAACTGGGCGGCGGGTTTTCTTGGCCCTGATGCGCGTACTGTGCCTGAAAATATCATCACGAAGAAACCATCGGCTGAGCTTGCGCCGGACCAGTTTGACGAAGATACGTTGCCGCCCTACCAGGTACTTGACGATATTCTTGGGTGTCTGATCGAGCATGAAATGCCGGTGGCAGAGATCGTCGCGCGTGGCCATGACGAGGCAACTGTATCGCGCATCTGGCGCATGCTTGATATTGCGGAGTACAAGCGGCGTCAGGCACCGCCGGGTGTGAAACTTACCCGCCGAAGCTTTGGCAAGGAGCGCCGTTACCCGATCACCAATCGCTTTCGCGGCATCTCCTGACGCGAGGCCAAGGCGAGTAGATTATGTCTATCATCACGCGGTTTGCACCCAGCCCGACCGGCCATCTTCATGTTGGTAACGCGCGCATTGCCATTGCCAATGCGCTGCTCAGCTTGCGTGACGGCGGCCGCTTTGTGTTGCGCTATGACGATACCGATGTTGAGCGCTCGAGGGATGAATACGCGGACTCAATCGCTGACGACCTGACCTGGCTCGGCATCGAGTGGGATGAAGTGGTGCGGCAATCTGCGCGGCTGGATGAGTACCGCGGGGCGGCCAGCAAGCTTGAGAAACTCGGCAGGCTCTACAAATGTTATGAAACCCGTGAAGAGCTTGAGCTCAAACGCAAGCATTTGCTCTCCAGCAAGCAGCCGCCAATTTACGATCGGGGTGCGCTCGCGCTGAGCGATGGTGAGCGCGCGAGCCTGGAAGCTGAGGGGCGCCGCGCTCATTGGCGGTTCAAATTGGCCCCCGGTGAGATTACCTGGGCCGACCTTGTGCGCGGCCCGCAGCATTATGATCCCGCCAACGTCAGCGACCCCGTGCTGATCCGCGAAGACGGAACTTTTCTCTATACGTTACCGTCCGTTGTTGACGATATGGCGTTCGGTGTGACCCACATCGTGCGCGGTGAAGACCATGTCACCAACACGGCGGTGCAATTGCAGATAATGGAGGCTCTTGGCGGCACGCCGGCAAGCCTGAGCTTTGCTCATTTGCCGTTGCTGGTTGGTCCGGAGGGCGAGCCCCTGTCGAAGCGCCTAGGTACGGCCAGTTTGCGGGAGATGCGCGACGACGGGCTGGAGCCGATGGCGTTGGCATCAATGCTCGCCGCGCTTGGCACATCCGAGGCCGTTGCGGTTTGTCATGATCTTGTGGCCTTGGCCACGACCTTTAATTTTGCTCACGTCAGTCGGAATTCACCGCGCTTCGACCCAAACAATCTTTGGCCATTGAACGCACAGTTGCTGCAGGAAACACCGTTCGCCGCGGTAGCTGACCGGCTTGGATTGCCCGATGCGGATGAGGCCTTCTGGATCGCCGTGCGGGGAAATATTGATCGGCTTGCCGGTGCGCGAGAGTGGTGGGTGATCTGTCATGAGCCGCTGACGCCTGTTCCGGGAGAAATGGATTTCCTTACCGCTGCGGCGGAAGTTTTGCCGCCGGCGCCTTGGGACGGGGAGACATTTCGGGCTTGGGTGGCCGCGGTCAAGGCGGAAACGGGGCGAAAGGGCAAAGCATTGTTCATGCCGCTCAGGGTGGCGCTCACGGGCCGCGATCATGGACCGGAGCTGCACAATCTGTTACCGCTGATCGGCCGAGAGCGGGTGCTCAAGCGCCTCTCCGGTGATGTCGCATGATCACGAACACTCCCAGAAATTCAGGATATTGGAGCCGGTTTTGGGCTTGTCTCTCTATAATACGCTGAGCCGCACGAAAGAGCTCTTCGAGCCTGTCGTTGCTGGCCGGGTTGGCATGTATGTCTGCGGGCCGACGGTCTACGACCTCGCCCATATTGGCAACGCACGCCCGATCATCGTGTTTGACGTTTTGTATCGAGTGCTGCGCCAAGCTTATGGCGAGGGCAACGTGACATACGTCCGCAACATCACCGACGTCGATGACAAGA
>JABJCZ010000107.1 GCA_018668475.1 Alphaproteobacteria bacterium
CTATAATTATCAAAAAAACAATACGTTCCCAGGACGGGAAGCACCGGGTATCAGTGTTTTCGCCAAAGATGAGGACGGGCGGATATACCACACCTATTCGACATTTTCGCGCGGGCTCGAGACCTTCATCGGCGCCTATGACCTGCTAGACATAGTCCCAAAGGGGCGCGATGAAGACGCGTTGGCACACGGCATGATGTGGGTCCGGCTCCACGATTCATACGGTGATTAGCCACAGCCGAACGCTCACGGGCGGGTGCGGCGCAAACCGCGCGCCGGGGCCTAGCGCGGAAACGACGCACCGTTGATGTTGATGGAAGAGCCCGAGGCGTGGCGCGCCTTGCCAGTGGCAAGAAACACGATGGTATTGGCGATATCGTCCGGCGGCACCATTTCACCCATGGGCAGATCACGCAGCACGTAGTCCCACCCCACTTCTTCCGCGCCGGCGCGGGCCATTTCGGTATCGACCCAGCCCGGCGCGACCGAATAACAGGCGATGCCGTCGCCCCCCCAGCCGCGCGCGACGGTGCTGGTCAATGCGACCATGCCCCCCTTGGAGGCCGCGTAATGCGCATGAAAATGCGTATCACCACGAAAAGCGGCGCGGCTGGTGACGTTGATGATGGCGCCATCTTTAGTACCGGCCTTGCGAAAGGTGCGGATGGCCTCACGGGTTAAATGCGCAGTCGCCATCAGGTTGATCTGCAGTGTCCGCGCCCATGCGGCTTGCCATGTCGCGAAATCATCATCCACGTTTATCGGTTCATAAACGCCGGCATTATTGACCAGCACATCAATGCGCCCGCGCCAGGCCAGCGCATCGACCCACAATTGCTGAATGGCCACATCGTCCATGAGATCTGCCGCAAGCAGATGGCAGCGCTCGGTGCCCACGTCTTTGGCCAGCGCACGAGCAGCGTCGTGGCTTTGCCCGTAGTGGAGAATGACCTCGCCGCCGGCTTCGACTGCCTTGCGCACTGTTGCAGCGCCGATGCCGCGGCTGCCGCCGGTAACTAATAGTACCTTGCTGTCCAGATCGCCCATTTCGCTTGTCCCTCGCCCGTGTCAAAATCAGACCCAACCCGTATCGTAACCCGGCGCACGGGGCAACACTGCCGGCGCACAGCTGGCATAAAACAGGGGATCGGCCCGGTGAAGACGTTTGACTATGTGATTGTAGGTGCTGGCTCGGCTGGCTGCGTGCTCGCCAATCGCCTGAGCGAAAGCGGGAAGTATTCGGTTGCCCTACTGGAGGCTGGCGGCGCGGATCGTAATCCGTGGATTCATATTCCTGTTGGCTACGTCAAAACCATGGCGATGCCCGGTGTGAACTGGCTGTTTGACACCGAGCCCGAGGCCTATACCTATGACCGGCCGATCCCGGTGCCGCGCGGGCGCGGGCTGGGTGGCTCGTCATCGATCAATGCCATGGTCTATGTGCGAGGTCAGGCCCAAGACTATGACGGCTGGGCGCAGTTCGGCAATCGCGGGTGGGGCTACGACGACGTGCTGCCCTATTTCAAAAAAGCCGAGAACCGCGAGACTGGCGGCAATGAGTATCGCGGCACGGGCGGGCCGTTGAATGTCGCCGAAAGCCGCCAGACCTATCCCTTTATGGATGACCTGATCACCGGCGCTGAGCAGATTGGCCATGGTCGGGCAGCGGATTACAACGGCGCGTCGCAGCAGGGCTTCAACTACTTTCAAGTGACCCAGAAAAACGGCCTCAGATGGAGCGCGGCGCGCGCCTACCTCAACCCCGCCAAGGGACGCGCGAATCTGACGATCATTACCCACGCCCACGCCACAAGGGTTCTCTTTGAAGGCAAGCGCGCAAGCGGCGTGCGCTACCTGCGCAAGGGCCGCGAGACGGATGTGATGGCCGGGCGCGAGGTGATTCTTGCCGCAGGCGCCGTGCAATCCCCGCAACTGCTAGAGCTTTCCGGCGTCGGCGAACCCAATGTGCTATCGGACCACGGAATTGACCTGCACCACGCGCTGCCCGGCGTTGGTGAGAACCATCAGGACCATTACATCGCCCGCGTCGTCTGGCGTGCCACCCGGCGGGAGACCCTGAACGAGCAGTTGCGCTGGCCCGGGCTCATCCAACAGGCGCTCAAGTTTGCGCTGTTCCGGCGCGGCTCACTCACGGTCACCGCAGGGTTGATTGCTGGGTTTGTCAAAAGCGATGAGGCGCTGGCGTCGCCCGATATCCAGTACCACATTGCCCACGCGAGTTTTGCCGACCCTAAAAAGCGCACGCTGGACAAGTGGCCCGGACTGACCTTCGGGCCCTGCCAATTGCGGCCCGAGAGCCGGGGCTCGATCCATATCAAGTCTGCCGACCCCATGGCGCATCCCGCGATCCGGCCGAATTTTTTGAGCACTGAGACCGACCGGCGCACGCTGGTCGCTGGCATTCGCATGGCCCGCGACATGATGACGGCACCGGCCATTGTGCCGTGGATCGAGTCTGAGCTATTGCCCGGCGCAGACATGCAAAGCGACGACGAGTTGCTGGACTTTGCCCGCCGCACCGGCTCCACGCTCTATCACCCCGTGGGCACCTGCAAGATGGGCTCGGACACGATGGCGGTGGTTGATGACGAGCTGCGGGTCCACGGGCTTGCTGGCCTGCGGGTTATTGATGCCTCCATCATGCCGCGCCTCGTCTCGGGCAATACCAATGCACCGACCATCATGATAGCTGAAAAAGGCGCAGATATGGTGCTGGCCGCCGCCAGCTGATTTGCACGGTAAAAATCGGCACGACAAGACACGCACACGACATATTGGGGAGTTCATTCCATGCAAGTTGATCAAGACACCCGGGTCCTGCTGGATGAGCTTGAAGCCGCCACCGCCGCGAGCGACCTACCGCCGCCATGGGAGCGCCCCGTCGACGATGTGCGCGATGACTTCATGGCGCTCTCGAAATCATTGGCCGGGCCGGGTCCGCAGGTGCTCAAAGTCGAGAACCGTGAAATTGCCGGGCCGGATGGCCGCACCATCCTGATCCGCATCTACTGGCCGAAGGAGGCTGACGCCGGCGAACCGTTGCCGGTCATGGCCTACTTCCACGGCAGTGGATTTGTCGTGCTTGGGCTCGACAGCCACGACGCTGCCTGCCGAGGGCTTTGTGTCGAATCAGGGGCCATCATCGTCGCCGCGCAATACTGCAAGGCGCCGGAGCACAAGTTTCCCGCCCCAGTCGATGATGCATGGGCCGCCCTTGGCTGGGTGACCGACAACTGCGCCACACTAGGCGCGGACCCGGCGCGCATCTCGGTCGGCGGAGATTCCGCCGGTGCCAACCTCGCGACCGTTGTTGCCCAGCGCGCCAAGGCGGCGGGTGCGCCGGCGCTCGCCTGTCAGTTACTGGTCTACCCGGTCTGCGAAATGGAATTCGCACAGCCGTCGTACGACACCTTCGCGGAAGGCTACAACCTCACCCGTGACATGATGTTCTGGTTCCGCGGCCTCTATCTGCGCGATGAAGCCGACCGCACCAACCCGGAAGCAGCGCCTGCGAATGCCGCTGACCTTTCAGGCCTGCCGCCGGCAGTAGTGGTCGCCGCCGAATGCGATGTGCTGGTGGACGAAGGCGCGGCCTATGCTGATCGGCTTCGCGCTGCCGGCGTTTCGGTGGATTACCAGCTGCACCCGGGGCAGATTCACGGCTTCTGGGGTTTTCATGAGCGCCTGCCGCGCTCGGCCCAGGCCCACGCCGCAGCCGGCACCGCCCTGCGACGGCTTTTCAGTACCGCCTGAGCCCGCGTCGCCGCTCGGCCAGCGTGGGCCGATCAATTTTTACGAATCGGGGCGCTGACGGCCGATACTGAATTGCGTGAGCAGGCGCTGGCGCGAGCCAGAGAAATCAGCAATGTTCTGCCCTGGCTCGCGCCTTGACCCTATGATGCAGGGTGCAGCCCTCG
Source organism: Alphaproteobacteria bacterium (assembly GCA_018668475.1). Classification (GTDB taxonomy): domain Bacteria; phylum Pseudomonadota; class Alphaproteobacteria; order UBA828; family UBA828; genus JABJCZ01. Next base: position 3,939 of record JABJCZ010000107.1, read on the forward strand.
CCGTCTGATCTCCTCGTCCATCATAGATGCAATTCCATTCATGCGCCTGAAAAATGTGATGATCTCCGGGTCGACTTTGGCTCCATAATTCTGCTAGCCCCGTATCCCACCAGGAAAAAAATTAGGCCCCGAATATTGCGATGAACTGTCTTCTTCGATCTCCCGGAGGCGATGGTTTCTATAGTCTTCCGGGGTCGGCGGCGTCGGTAAAGTGTCCTCGAAGCGCATGCCGGGGGGCGGGCCACCATATGGTGCCCATGCTTGCTCCCATTTGTATTTTCTCGCTAGAAAGCTCGGATGATGCTCGGCGTGGCCAAACGGCCCGCCCTCGCTGGGGACGGAGTCTTCAGTCGGTCGGGTCACCTTCCCCTCATCCACATCCTTCATTGCGACGGTCTCGGCGAGGCGGGTGTGGAGGGCATCGCCGTCGGTCATGCCGGCGAAGGCTTTATTGACGAGCTGGAGGGAGGCTCGATTGAGACCGCCCTCGCGGTCGGCCTCAGTGGGTTTGGTGGTGTGCAGGTAGCCAAGGCGCCGGAGTGTGCCATCGATCACGGCGGCATCCCCCGGCACTGACAGCTCGCCCTTCCGCACCGTGCCCTGCAATGGAAGGGCTTCGAGCGGGCGCTTGGGTATCACCCCCTGCCTCTTCATCAGGTCGGCGCGAAGCACGCGCTCGGTGGCGCCGTCCTTCTCCATTGTGGCGTCGGGGAAAAGGCCCTGCTTCTGCTGGTAGCGACGGATGGCCGCCATCATGCCGCTATCGGGGAAGCCGGTGATTTCGCCCTGGTCCGGCTTGTATTCGCCGACGGCGATGAGCCCCTGTTTGGCGGCGATCACGGAGTCAGGATCGCGGGCGCCGGAGGGGGAAATACTGTCTTTGAGTCGTGGGGGGATGAACATGAATGGTCCTCTCTGTGCGTTAAGCCAATTCAGGAGGACTCCTATAATATACACATGTTCGATGATTACCAGAAGTAGAAAATGTCAATATAGGGGGAAATTCAAAAACATCCATAATTGGGCCGAATATTCCTGTAGTGGGTTGATTTTTCTTATTTTTTTGTGCGTGAATTAATTTCACTTTTGGTCCGTTTGGCACACTAAACGGGCGCAAAACACGAAAAGACAGGCCGCTTCAGGAGAATGCCTATAGCCATGCGTGCAGCGGGGCGCGCGGTTCAGCGCGCGGCAAGCAGTCAAATGCGAATATTGATGTTTGTTAAAGGCGTGCAGGACGGTGACTGCGCCGACGCCAGTGGGCCGTGCGTAGGTGCTACAGGCCGCGTTGCTGAGGCGTGCGCAACTGCACCATGCCAGTGCGGGCGAGGGCCAGCACTTCCAGCAGCGGCGCCTTGTCTTTCGGCAACACGCCCGCCAGTGGTAGCGAATTGGACGCGTGATTTGAGCGAAAGATGACCGGACGTGACGGCGCCAGCAACTCGATCAGACGGGTCTGTTCGGCTAGCATGCCGGCGTCGTCCTGCTCCTCAAACGTGCCGCCGTGGCGCTCAAAGCGGGCGATGAAATCAGCCCGGCGAGACGGAACGAGCCCAAGCTGTAGCGTCGAGAGGTAGTTTGGGGCAAAGCGATTGATCAGCTCGGCCGTACCATCGATGTGCGCGTCCGATCGGCCAACACCGCCGAGACCAAGAATCACGGTGGCGGAAATCTTCATGCCGGCGGCACGGGCTTTCTCCAGCCCTTCGACCATGACGTCCTGCGTCGCCCCCTTGGTGATGCGCTTGAGGATTTCGTCCGAGCCGGATTCAACACCGTAGTAAAGCAGCGTCAGCCCGGCCTCGCGCAGGCGGGTCAGCTCATCGACGCTCTTGTTGATGAGGTTGGCCGGCAGCGCATAGGACGTTACGCGCTGCAGATCAGGCAGCCGGGCTCGCAGATGGCTGAGGATGGCGAGCAGATCATCCGTTTCGCGGACCAGCGCATCGCCATCTGCCAGAAACACCCGGTGCGCCTGCGGCCAGGCCTGTGCCGCCTGGTCAATATCGGCGAAGACATCATCCAGCGGCCGCGCCACATACTCCTTCGTGCGATACATATCGCAATAGGAGCAACGGTTGAAACTGCACCCGAGCGTCGCCTGAATGATCAGGTTGTTGCCTTCGGACGGTGGCCGCCAAAGCGGCATGTTGTAGTCGAGCATCTGGCGTCGTTGCCTAGTAACTGCGCGGCAGGTCAAGAACCCGCTCGGCAATATAGTTGAGGATCATC
>JABJCZ010000108.1 GCA_018668475.1 Alphaproteobacteria bacterium
CTGTAACTGCTGTTCTCGGCCCCACCAATACCGGGAAAACCCACCTCGCGGTCGAGCGTATGCTCGGCTATCGCAATGGCATGATCGGGTTTCCGCTTCGCCTGCTAGCACGCGAAGTTTATGACCGGATCGCCGCAGAGCAGGGAGCCGCCTGCGTCGCGTTGATCACAGGCGAAGAGAAACTGGTGCCGGAGGCGCCGCGCTATTTCATCTGCACGGTAGAGGCGATGCCGCTCGACCGGGAATTCGATTTCCTCGCCGTTGACGAAATTCAGCTCGCCGCCGACCCCGACCGCGGGCACGTTTTTACCGACCGCCTGCTCAATGCACGCGGCACCATGGAAACCATGTTTCTCGGGGCCGACACCATTCGCCCCCTATTGCGCCAGCTGGTGCCCGGCATCCGTTTTACCCACCGGCCACGGCTGTCCCGTCTCACTCATATTGGCCACAAAAAATTGTCTCGCCTGCCACCGCGCAGTGCGGTGATCGCGTTCTCCGCACAACAGGTTTATGAGGTTGCCGAGGCCATGCGCGCCCATCGTGGAGGATGCGCAGTGGTGCTGGGCGCGCTAAGCCCGCGCACCCGAAACGCTCAGGTCGAGTTGTATCAGTCCGGCGAAATCGACTTCATGGTCGCGACCGATGCCATCGGCATGGGGCTCAACATGGACCTTGATCACGTGGCTTTTTCAGCCGCAGCGAAATTCGATGGCCACCGCACCAGGCGGCTTTGGCCGGCAGAAATCGCGCAGATCGCCGGGCGCGCCGGGCGACATATCCGGGACGGTACCTTCGGCACCTCGGCCGGGTTGTCGCCCTTTGATGCTGATCTCGTCAGCGCCGTGGAGGAACATCGGTTCTCGGCGCTTCGTCAGCTCTATTGGCGGAATGCCGAGCTCGACCTCAGATCGCTGGATGACTTGCTCAGCAGTCTCGACACGCCGCCGCCTGCACCGGTCCTGCGCCGCAAGGGAAATGCGGACGACCATATGGCTCTCCTGGCGCTTACTCGCCTTGAAGATGTGCGCGCCACGGCGTGCGATGCCGCGCATGTCCGGCTGCTGTGGGAAACCTGCCAAATTCCGGATTACCGGAAAACACTGGCGGACGCTCATGTCCGGCTGGTCAGTCAAATATTTCATCATCTATCCACGCGCGGTCGATTGCCGGAAGACTGGATGGCAGGGCTCATCGGCACGCTGGATCGCACGGACGGCGACATCGATACGCTGACCGCCCGGATCAGCCATGTCCGAACATGGACCTACATCGCTCATCGAGGAGACTGGCTTGACGATTCAACCCATTGGCAGGCACAGACCCGCGCCATTGAGGATCGTTTGTCTGATGCCCTGCATGAACGCCTAACCCTGCGCTTTGTTGACCGCCGCGCAAGTGCGCTAGTCCGGCGCATCAGGGATGAAGAGGCATTGCTGGGTGCGGTCGACCGGAATGATGGCGTCACGGTAGAGGGCCACGCTGTCGGCCGGCTCACGGGTTTCAATTTTGTCGCCGATGCCGATGTAGCAGAAGACCGCACGGTCCTCGCGGCGGCACGCCGGATACTGCCTGACGAAGTGTCCCGTCGCGCAAGATGGTTGGCCGAAGACCCCGACAGCGCATTTGCACTCGGGGTCGCTGACGAGGAAGGCAGCGCCACCACCGCGCCATGGCGCACCGTTACATGGCGAGGCGCACCCGTCGCCCGACTGCAACGCGGGCCCACTGTCCTCAGCCCGGCGATCACCTTGCTTCCGGCGGAAGACCTGTCGGAAATCAATCGCGAGCGGGTTCTTACCCGTCTCCGGAAGTGGCTAGGCCATTATATAAACGCCCAACTCGGCGCGCTCACCAGCCTGGAAAAGTCAACGCTCACTGGCGCCGCCAGGGGCCTCGCATTTCAGCTGACAGAAGGCCTTGGCATTGTGCCGCGGAGCGACATCGACAAAATTCTAGGCACCATCGGCAAAGCTGACCGGCGAGTGTTGCGGGCGGCGGGCGTGCGCCTCGGCCGGCTCGGCGCGCACGTGCCGGCCATGCTGAAGCCGGCGCGCCGGCAACTCGCGGCGCTCCTCTGGTCAGTGTATAGCGATATCCCCGTACCGCCGAAGTTGCCGCAGCCCGCTGCTGCCTCCTTTTTGCTGAACGACGCTTTGCCTACGGCCTATTGTCGGGCCATCGGATTTGAGCCTCTTGGGCCCAGGGCACTGCGATTTGACGTGGCCGAGCGGTTGGCCGGCGCCCTGTGGACACGCCGCCAGTCTGGCGCGATCACCATAGATCGCGATTTGCTGTCTCTTGTGGGATGCGCGAAAGAAGAGTTCGCCGGCATTCTGGAAGCACTTGGGTATCGCAGCACATCGCCCGGCAAGAACGGCGAGCCTAGATTTGTGGCCGGGCGGGCGAAGCCGCGCCGGGCATCCCCGCCACCGCGTCAGGACCCATCGTCCCCGTTTGCAGTGCTTCACAACATGGGAACAGCGAAGGCTGGTAACCGTTGAGCGACGACATCCAGGCACGCCTCGATAAATGGCTCTGGCATGCACGTTTTTTTCGTACCCGTGGCCTCGCCCAAAAAGCCTGCGATAGCCGCAGAATGCGGCTTAACGGCGGGCGCGTGTCCAAAGCACATCAGCGCATCCGTCCCGGCGACGTGCTGACTTTTACCCAGGCACGCCAGGTTCGGGTGGTGCGGGTCCTCGCAGTGGCCGAACGACGCGGCGCGGCCTGCGATGCGGCTGCCCTTTATGAGGACCTCAACAGCGACACGACAAATGTGCCTCTGCCGGGTCGCCATCTGTAAGGCTTGGCGGCCAATCGTCAGGCCCGATAGCGGGATCGTCGGCCGACACGGTATTGAGACACAAACGCCGCTGTGGTAGGGAGGCGTTGATGTTGAAACGAATCAAGAAATTGCTGGAAAAGCCCGAGGCCGTGACGGCGAGCGGTGGAGCAGACGAACTGCGTCTGGCGGCAGCGGCGCTGCTCGTTGAGGCCGCGCATATGGACGAAGAATTTGATGGCGATGAGCGAGGCGCGGCAAGCCGTGCGCTGGAGCGGCGATTTGATATTAGCGCTGCCGAAGCTGATGCATTGCTGGGTGACGGCGAAGCGGCACAGGCTGATGCAACCGACCTTTATCAGTTTGCCAAGGCCATCAACGAAGCGCTGGCGCCGGAGGATCGGCGACAGATCATTGAAATGCTTTGGGAAGTCGTTTATGCCGATGGCGAACTACATCCGTATGAAGCTAGCTTGATGAGGAAATTGAGCGGGCTATTGCACGTAACTGACAGAGACAGTGCCCAGGCGCGACAGAAGGTCCTCGCCGGCATTGCAGACGAAACTGCGCCAACTGGCTGATACATCACGAAACAATTTTTTCCCCTATTTAATTCGAGACCAACGGCTGGACGTCCGACGAGTGGGCGAGAGGCGCCGAATAGGAGAGTGAGGAAAGCATGACTTATCTGGTGATCGATGCTTGCGTCCGCTGCAAGTTCCAGGATTGTGTCGAAGTTTGTCCCGTAGACTGCTTCTACGAAGGCGAAAACATGCTCGTCATCCACCCGGATGAATGCATCGACTGCGGCGTTTGTGAACCTGAATGCCCGGTGGAAGCAATTGTGCCGGATACCGGCGGCGACGACGACGACGGCAAATGGCTTGAGGTGAACAGGAAATTTGCCGAAATCTGGCCCAACATTACTCGCAAGGGCGAATCGCCAAGCGACGCGGACGAGTACCGCGAAGAACCCCAGAAGTTTGAGCGTTTCTTCTCTGAGAAACCGGGCAGCGGTTCCTGATACGCGATCAAACAGAAAACATGTCAGGAACAAACGAGGTCGTTAGCGATTCGTTCCGGTCAAACTCTGTAAATTTGTTCGGACTTGTGCTAGGCTGATTCTCGACTGATCGCGGCGGACAGCCAGTGCGTCCGCCGTTGTTCGTGAGACTACAAACAGATTTTCAATGCACCGCCACTCAGGTGCACTCGAGTACGAGTACGAGTACGACTACGAGACAATCCTTATTCTGCGTCGTTGCTGAGCTGCGTGAAACGATTCCGACAGCGTATGGCGCGACGACGTCCACCAATTGAGCACCTGTTCCGTCACTGACGGCCAGAGAAACGGGCCATGGCAAAAGCAACCCCCAAGAAATCCGATAAGCCTGCAAGAAAGGCCGCGCCCAAGGGCAAAGCCAAGGCTGCTCCCACCAAATCCTCTGCACCAAAAAAACCGGCAGCCGCCAAAGCCACAAAACCGGCGAAGGCGCCGGCTAAAGCCAAGGCCAAAGCACCCGCTAAGGCTGCGGCGAAGGCACCAGCGAAGGCTAAAGCTGCGCCCAAGGCCAAAGTTAAGGCTGCGCCCAAAGCCGCCAGCAAGGCGCCGGCGAAGAAGCCAACTGCCAAGAAAGCCGCTATCAAGGCGGCGCCCAAGGTAGCGGCAAAATCGGCGCCGGCAAAAAAGCCTGCTCCTGAAACGCCTAAATCAGGTCCGGCAACAGCGGATACTGCCGCCGGCGCAGCTGCACCAAAACGCAAAGCCCCGGCCCCCAGCAAGGCGCCGGCCAAGTTGCTGTACAAGGTTGGCGACTACGTCGTTTATCCGTCGCACGGGGTCGGGCAGATCACTGGCGTTGAAGACCACGAGATCGGCGAGATCTCACTGAAGGTGTATGTGGTTCTATTCGACAAGGAAAAAATGACGCTGCGGGTGCCGATCGGCAAGACCCTGTCATCCGGTATGCGACGGCTGTCGTCGCAAGCCAAAATGGATACCGCCGTTGCAACGCTCAGGGGCAAGGCACGCCAGCGACGGGTGATGTGGAGCCGCCGCGCCCAGGAATATGAGGCGAAGCTCAATTCTGGCGATCCTGTTGGGATCGCCGAAGTTATCCGCGATTTGCATCGTAATGCGGGCCAGCCGGACCAGTCCTACAGTGAGCGGCAAATGTATGAGGCCGCGCTTGAGCGCCTGGCCCGCGAATTTGCAGCAGTCGAGAATACCGATTCCGAAACTGCCACCGCACGGCTGGAAGAAGTTCTGCGGGCTGATGCGGGCGAGTGAGTGCAGACTTGCCAACCAGCAAGCTCACCAATAGCCCCAACGGCATGGCCACACGCGGCGAAGTCCGGTTTGGAACGTTGCGGGGCTCTCGTCGCGTTTGGGCAGTCGGTGCAATTCATGGCGAAGCGGCCCGCCTGACCCAACTTCACACGCAGCTCGCCGAGCTCTTCGAGGCCGGTGACCGCGTAGTATATCTCGGCAATATACTAGGCGTCGGTGGCGCCGTTGGTGCCACAGTCGACGAACTGTTGGTCTTTCGCAGGCAAATCCTGGCCGTTCCAGGCTCGCACGTGTGCGATATGATTTTCCTGCGCGGCAGCCAGGAGGAAATGTGGCACAAGCTGTTGCAAATTCATCTCGCCATCAATCCGGCGGAGGTTATCGGCTGGGTCGGCGAGCAGGGCGTTGAGGCAACACTGCAAGCCTACGGCGGCTCGCTGCAGGACGGCCTGAACCGCGCCCAGGGCGGCGCACGTGATCTCGCCCGCTGGACCAATGAACTGCGTGACGCCGTTGCTGGCAGGCCAGGTCATCGAGAATTCATGTCGGCGCTAAAACGGGCGGCCTTCACCGACGACGGTGCGCTGCTGTTTGTCCACGCCGGAATCGACCCCACCCTGCCGATAGACGCCCAAAAAGACGCGTTTTGGTGGGGAAGTGCCGGCATTGACGGAATGACAAAACCCTTCGCCGGATTCAGGAAAGTTGTGCGCGGCTATGCGCCGGGGCACCCAGGCATCGATATTCAGCCTCATAGCATCTCCGTCGACGGAGGTGCCGGAACCGGGGGTAGCCTCATGGCCGCCTGCATCGACATGACGGGCGATGTTATTGCCCGAATAGAAGCATAACCACTTAAAATAACACTATATTTTGTCCGTCTGGAATACGCGATCACGCTATTCCGGCACACGTGCGCACGTGTTCTGACCTAAATGTTATCTACGTCGGCTTGCGCCAACGAATCAAAAATCCTACGGTATGTACTGTTTTGAATAATTCTAACAAATTTCCTGAGTGTATTACTGCGATAAGGTCGAAGTAAGATGGCAACTTCTTATGCGGGATATTTGAGCGACCAGGCTGAGCGCCGGTTCATCAAAGAAACCGTGAAAACACCGATGCTAAGCCGCGAACGCGAATTCGCCCTCGCTGTCCGGTGGCGCGACCATGCCGACGAGGAGGCCCTGCACGAAATGGTGCTCGCCTACAGCCGTCTTGTCGTCGCCACTGCGACGCGGTACCGGAATTATGGCCTGCCGGTCAGCGACCTTATCCAGGAAGGCAACATCGGCCTCATGCAGGCGGCTGTTCGCTTCGAGCCGGAGCGCGGCCTGCGCTTTTCGACCTACTCATCATGGTGGGTTCGCTCGGCCATGCAGGACTACATTTTGCGCAATTGGTCCATTGTGCGGACCGGCACGACCGCCGCCCAGAAATCACTGTTTTTCAATTTTCGGAGGCTGCGCGCAAAGATCGACAAATCCGGCGCGGCGCTGATGGCGCATGAGTTGAAGCGTCAGGTCGCCCGCGAACTGCGCGTCAAATTGGGTGACGTGGAAATGATGGAAGGCCGGCTGGCAGGCAACGATCACTCACTCAACGCAGCTGTTGGCGAAACTGGAGAGAACGAGTGGCAGGATTTTCTGGCTGATACCCGGCCACAGCCGGACGACATTGTTTTGGAGCAGCGCGATGCGGCAATCCGCTCCGGCTGGTTGCACAATGCTTTGGCCGGCCTGTCGGATCGCGAGCGACACATCATCGGCGAGCGCCGGCTACAGGACGAAACCATCACTTTGGAAGCCCTCGGGCGCGAACTCGGCATCAGCAAGGAACGGGTGCGCCAGATCGAACACCGGGCCATCGAAAAACTCCGGGACGCAATCCGCCATCATGCCGGCCTCGGCGAGTCCGGGCGGCTTTTCGCGAGCGCCTGAAATCACGCCGACTGAAGCGGCTGGACCTTAGCGGGCAACAATCTTAACGAGTTGACCGGGCGTAAGCACAGCGCCTGGCGCTAACCCGTTGAGCACCTGAAACCACTCTCGCCCAAACTCATCGAGCATCATGCGGCGCGCCATTTTGTTTATCGTATCGCCGGCCCGCACCTTCACAACGCGAATTCGCAACGGCTTGAGTGCCGCAGCCTCCGCACCGCTCAGCCGACGGAAACTGTGAGCGGCGCGGCGCACATCTTCATCAAGGCGCGCCGTCGTCGACGGTGGCGTCACAAACAGAAACCGAAACACCTGATCTGGCGCCCAACGGATAGCAACAAGGCGAACATCCGCCGGTCCATCTGCCGTTGAAATGCGCCCAGCGGCCGTTGCCGCCTCCAGCCCGCCGATGGTCAGGCCCTCGATGCCATCAAGCCGCAAATTTGGCGCCCATTGGTCCCGCACATAGGCCAGTGTAGAGGAGCGCGTGCGTTTCACCGTATCCCCGTCAAACACCATAACGGCGCCGTTCGGATGCTCACCCATCAGCGCCTCGGCACCGTTCTGCAACTTGAAGCCGGGCGGCGCGGTAAAACGCAGACGCAATACGGGATGGTCAAACTCACGTCCGCGAACAAACCCCTGCGCCGCCGAATCACCCCAGACCATGCCGTCGATCTTGCGCAGATAGAGGGCGCGATCATGCGCCTTGGCACCGGCATGAGACGCGCGGGCATCACGCGCCGCACGGGCCACCCTGTCCGCCGTGCGCGGATGGGAGGAAAACAAACTTGCGCCTGGGTTCGCCCCTTCCTGCCCGGCGATTTTCAACGCCAGGCGATGCTCGGCGCCCATGGACTCCAGAAACGTGCTCATGGCGAGCGGGTCATACCCGGCTCGGCCGAGATAGCGTACACCAAGTTGGTCCGCCTGAAATTCCTGATCCCGCGAGTACCCCTGAACATAAGCCGACGCTGCCAGTTGCCCCAGACTAGCGACCTCACGCGCGCCAGTAACCGCGCCAAGCAAGGCCGCGCCAAGCCCTGCGACCACGCCGTGGCTATAGCGCTGGGCGGAGTGGCGGGCTGTCACATGGCCAATTTCGTGCGCGACCACGCCGGCCAGCTCGGCTTCGTCATTCGCAAGGGCCATCAGCCCGCGGGAGATATGAACATAACCGCCCGGCAGCGCGAAGGCGTTGACGATGGGGCTGTCCAGCACAACGAACCTGAACGGCTGCTGCCGCATCTCCGACGTTGAATGCAGCAATTCGCCAATACTCGTCACATAGGACTGCAAGGCAGGGTCATCATATTTTCCACCAAAGGCCTCGACCAGCTTCGGA
>JABJCZ010000011.1 GCA_018668475.1 Alphaproteobacteria bacterium
ATGAGCCCGGACACGACGAGCTGTGCCAGCGGGAGCAGGAACTGTTCCTCAAGGCAATTGTCGAAGACATGGACCTGACCGACCTCATGCAGAGCGCGGTAGATACGTTCCGCCTGACCATGGCTGCCGACCAGAGCATCCGCGAGGGCCGCGCAATCGACATAAAGTAGGACAACAGGCTTCAGAAAAGGGTGCAGGACAAAAAGCCTGCACCCTTTTTTTATTCGTAACTGAACGCGCCGCCTATTCGAGAATCATTTCCTCGATCATTGGGGCCAGACCACAGGTCAATCCGCCGTCGACCATCAGGTTGGCGCCGTTGACGAAGCCGGCTTCGTCGGCACCCAGGAATGCCACCGCCGGCGCGACATCTTCGGGCTGGCCGACGCGTCCGACCGGATACCAACGGGCCAGGACATCAAAGATTTCCGGATTCTTCTCGCGCCGCACGCGCCACGTATAAATATCGGTCTCGATGGTGCCCGGTGAGACCATGTTTGTGCGCACACCCTTGGGACCATATTCAGTCGCTAGTGACTGCGTCAGGCTGTACAGCCCCGCCTTGGCCGCGCTGTACGCCGGGTTGCCCACGGCGACCCGCCCGTTCACAGACCCAATATTGACGATCGCGCCCCGGCCTGCCTCGATCATGCTCGGCAATACCGCGGCGGCGCAGATGTAACTGCCCGTCAAGTTGATGTTCAGTTCCTTGTTGAATTCATCCGGGTCGAGGTCGTCTATCGAGCCGCTCTTGGTATAGCCGGCATTGTTGACCAACAAATCAATCCGGCCATAGGCCTCCAGCGTGGCGGCGACGCCCGCCTCAACGGCCGGTTTGTCCGTGATATCAGCCGTCACGGCGATGGCCTTACCACCACCTGTTTCGAGCTCGGTTGCCATGCGTTCGGCCTGGTCACCCAGTTGATCGAGCACGGCCACGGCAGCGCCTTCGCTTGAAAGGCGCCGCGCGATGGCGCCGCCAATGGCCCCACCACCGCCGGTGATGATTGCTACCTTATTCTCGTATCGCTGCACGACCCGGTCTCCTCTTGTCTTCAAACAACGTCGTCAAATACGGCAAGCGCTTCACGAATGCGCTCCATGCCGGACAGCGGAAAATGCCCATAATTATAAAAGGCCAGCCCCTCGGCCCCAAACTCTTTGAGCGCAGCCGCCGCAGCTGCAGTTTCTGCGCCGTCACCCAAATCGGGGTGGGTTGGGCGGAGAATAAAATGCAGCCGGGCATCGTCACCGGCCCGCCGGCGCACGTCCGCGGTAGCGTGCCACACCTCGGCAACGTTTGCCTGATAGGCCGGCACCTCAAGAGCATCCGCAGCCTTTGCCAACCCGGCAATGTCACGCCCCTCAAGCCAACAACCCGCCGTCGGGCGCTGCACGGTCGGGATCACAGCAAGCTCTGTCTGTTTCGGCAAAGCGTCGCGAACTTCAGCCACCAGACTAGTCACCACGTCGCAGCGCCAGCGCAGAAATGCGCCCCATTCCGGATCCGCAATCAGGTCAGCCATCATCCACTCATAGGCGAAACTGTCCGGCATTTGGCGTGGGTCAGCAAGAAAATGTTCCACCCGGTGGCGCACGTCGGCTGCCAGCCGCTCGGCATCAATACCAGCCGCCTTTGCACCGGCGATGGAAGCCGGCGCGAAACACAGGGCCAACAGCCATTTTGCCCAGCGATTCATGGGGAGCAGAAAAAACTCGTGATGAAAACCATGGTCGAAAGGCATGAAACCCGGGCTTTCAAGCAACACGCCATCAAGCTCCTGGCTTTCCGCCATGTCGCGGCAAAGTGTGACGATATAGTCCCGCACTTCCGGCACAGCCGGGCACAGACTGTAGGGATAGCCATCGCCAAAGGCATTCCGCACGGTGAACTCGGGGTACCGCTGCCCCAGTGCCGTATTGTGCATGCAGACTGTCCACGCAACGCGGCGCATATCCGGTGCTGCAGCCTTTATGTCGGCAAACGGGTCATGATCGTCCAACAGTGACGCCGGTGTCGGCTTGATGGCGCCATAGCGACCCATGTCGGGCCGAAAGTAGACCGTGCCATCTTCGGGAAAGTAAACCTTGCCGGATTTGCCATGGGGCCTGATGAACTTGCCGGCGTGGTATGCCGCCGCGAGTGTGATGGTGTTCAGCCCAACATCGCGAAACCGGGCAACAGCCTCGACCGTGCCTTCGTCGATCAAATCCCACGCGTAGGTATAGATGCCTTTATACATTGCCGTTTGCCTCTGGCATTCTTGAGATTGTTCGCCAAGATAGGCCATCGCCAACGACCGCACCACCGGTTCAGTTTGCCCCGAAAGTCGAACGCCCCATGACCGAACTCCCCCTGTTTGCCGCAGCCGGCATCGTGATCACCCTTGCAGCGGTGTTCGGCTACATCAATTACCGGTTTCTGCGTCTGCCCCACACCATTGGGCTGGTGATCATTGCCCTGCTCGCGTCACTCGGCGTTATGGCAATCGACGCCATCATCCCGACGCTGGGGATCGGCGACGGCGTGCGTGGCTTCCTCACCGGCATCGACTTCCACGATATTCTGATGGAGGGCATGCTGAGCTTTCTGCTCTTCGCTGGCGCCTTGCACGTCAATCTTGACGACCTGATGTCTCGCAAATGGGCAATCGCCAGTCTGGCCACCGCCGGCGTCCTGATGTCCACATTCATCGTTGGCGCCGTGACCTGGGGCATTGCCGGCTTGCTTGGTATCGATCTGCCGTTCATCTGGTGCCTGGTGTTGGGCTCGGTCATCGCACCGACGGACCCTGTCGCGGTGCTTGGTATTTTAAAGACCGTGCACGTGCCCAAATCTCTCGAAGTCAAGATCGCCGGCGAGAGCCTGTTTAACGACGGCGTCGGCGTGGTCGTTTTTCTGATCATGGTGGCCATCGCCGTCGGTAGCGCCGGACATGGCGGGTACGGCGGCGACATTGGCGTCCTCGACGTCGTCCGCCTGTTCGCGCAGGAGGCTCTTGGCGGCGCTGCCCTCGGGCTGATTACCGGATGGATCGCTTATCGGGCCCTGCGCAATGTTGACGAACACAACCTGGAAGTGCTCATCACCCTGGCGCTGGTCATGGCTTGCTATGGCATCGCCATTGCGCTGCATCTCTCCGGCCCTATCGCGGTGGTGGTTGCGGGCCTCCTCATCGGCAACCACGGGCGCCGGTTTGCCATGACCAAGACAACCCGTGACCACGTGACGACATTCTGGTCACTAATCGACGAGATCATGAATTCCGCCCTGTTCCTGCTGATCGGCTTCGAAATTTTGGCCCTTACCTGGAGCGGTGACATCGCGGTGTTCGCCCTGATCGCCATTCCCGTAGCGCTGGGGGCGCGCTTTATCAGTGTGGCAACGCCGCTTACGCTGCTCGGCCTGCGGCAGACCTTCACCAAAGGTGCTGTGCCGGTGCTCACCTGGGGCGGATTGCGCGGCGGCATTTCCGTCGCGTTGGCGCTCTCGCTGCCGGATGTTTCTGCCAAGCCAGTGATTCTGGCAGCCACCTACGCGGTCGTGATCTTTTCAATCATCGTGCAGGGCCTCACGGTCAAGCCCGTGGTTCGGCTACTGGTGGGTGAGGACGACGATACCGATCAAACGACAGGCGCATCGGGCTCATAGCGGCCCTGGGCATCTTCGATTTCGATCACCCAGATGTCCCTGTCGCGGCCAACCTGACGCTCGATATAGGTGTCCGCGTCAGCCTCTGGCACTGGCTCGGCACCCGTTGCCCGCATCCAGGTCAGCCGGCCTTCTAGGTCGCGGGTCTGACTGAGTACCTGGCACGTGCCATCCATGCGGCTGAGCTTGAGGAGAATAGCGCCAGCATCGGCATCTCCCTTGCGCAGGATCGCGATCGGAATCATCGCAACATCGCACGTTCGCACCTGCGCCTTGACCCATAATCCAGCCTTGAGTTTCGGTTCCATCACTCGTTCCTGCCTGCTTGCCCGCCACCAGTCTGGAAGCGCCCAACCACCATACAACGTCGATGCACCGGAGATGAAGCACATGAGATGAAGCATTGGGGCGATGGCCCTGAGCCTGATAAACTGCTGTCATCAGCCCAGAGGAGACCCCATGAAGATCAGCAGTACTTTCGACAGTGGAAATATCCGCTGCCTCGACAGTGATGACCCCGCCGACATTCGACTCGAAATCGAGGTCGATGCTGGTGACGAATACTTTCAGTGGTTCCATTACCGCCTGTCCGGTGCGGCCGGAACGCCATGCCGCATGCGGATCGTCAATGCTGGCGATGCGTCTTATACGAGGGGCTGGGAGGGGTATCAGGCCGTTGCCTCCTACGATCGGGAGGCCTGGTTTCGGGTGCC
>JABJCZ010000109.1 GCA_018668475.1 Alphaproteobacteria bacterium
ATGCCCAGGCTTGATTTCGGACAGCGCTGCAGGGCGCGGTACGTGGCCACGCACATCAACTTGCGGCGCGCATGCCGAGAGCGCGGCGGCGGACAGCAGGCTGGCAGATAAAAAGATGGTCAGCGATTTTGCGCGCATCGCAGATCAGTACCCTTCACGTATCGTGAGATCGTATCGGCCATGTTATATCCCGTTGCGGGCCGACACGCCCATGCTCAATGTGCAGAATGTGGTCGGCGACAGGGGCTGTGTCAATCGGCCCGAACAATGAGGTGAAAATGGCAATCATCGGTTGGCTCAAGGGGCTGCGTGGGCGTTCCGCCTGCAAGGAGGCCGCGCACAGAACGTATATCACGACAGTGGCCCAGGCGCGCCTGCCGGCGTTCTATGCCGATCTGGGTGTGCCGGACACCCTGGAAGGCCGCTTCGATCTGATTGTTCTGCATGCGGGGCTGATGTTTCGCCGTTTACGTAAGTCTGGACAGGCCGGTCGCCCGTTGTCGGATGCGTTGTTTGCCGTAATGTTCGACGATTTGGACCAGAACCTGCGCGAGATGGGTGTCGGCGATATGGGCGTGGGCAAAAGGGTGAAAAAGATGGCGCAGGCGTTCTACGGGCGTTGCAAGGCCTATGACGACGCGCTTGATTCGTCCGATCCAGCCGACCTCGTTGAGGCAATTCAGCGCAATGTCTACGGCCCTGCAATGGAGGACTCGCAAAACGCCAAACGACTCACTGATTACGTTCGCGACGTGGTGGTGCATCTTGATGGGCTGCAGGACAGCGTCGTGCTTGCGGGGGACGTATCATTCCCGCCGCTACCGACAAGACCTTCGGCGTAGTTGAATTATTACGGGTGCTGCCCAAATGAGGGCGGGAACCGCGTGACAGGCGATTGAGGATTGGAATGAGTGAGACAGTTGAACTGGTGCGTGACGTGCTCGTCGCGGACCTGCCTGATGAGGGTCAAACAATCCAGATTCTGGTTGATCGACCGGAATGTGACGCTATTGCCGCGCGCCTGGGAGTTCCCGCCCTGGCGAGTCTGGAGGCGACAGTTGTCGTCGTTCGGGTAGAGACGGGCGGGGGCGGGGGCGGGGTGCGTGTCAGCGGCACATTACGGGCACAGGTAACCCAGCAATGCGTCGTCAGTCTTGAGCTGTTTGACTCGGAAGCAGTTGATTCAATTGATTCTATTTTTGTTCGTAACATCGATGATACGGAATTTGCGGATATCGAGCGGTCATCTGATGAGCCGCTGATTGAGCATTTGAACGGCAATAAGCTGTGCCTGGGAGAGCTGGTTGTTGAGCATTTGGCCCTCGCACTCGACCCATACCCGAGACGCCCGGACCAATCGCCTGATGAGATAACCTATTCTCTGGGGCCGGATGGCCCGAGCACGGAAATCGAAACCGAAAAAGGGCCGTTTTCTGCACTTGGAGAATTGCGTCGCAAGATGTAGTGTGCGCCCCAATTGGCTGGACGCGCCCCCGATCGGAAGATTAATTGATCCTCCAAGGCGGGATCGCGCGGCTTTTGCGTGGCCGGATTTGGGCTGGATTTGAGCCGGATCTGAGTCGAATTTGAAGAGAGATTCGTTATGGCAGTTCCAAAGAGGAAAGTATCCCGTTCGCGTCGCGACCAGCGGCGTGCGCATGATTCCCTGCAGCCCTCCAATACCGTTGAATGTGACAACTGTGGTGAGCTGAAGCTCCCGCACCATGTGTGCAAGGCTTGCGGCAGCTACAGCGGTCGCGATGTGAAAGAGCCAGAAGGCGGCATCTAACACAGCAGGACAACGAGAGCCGGGGCGTCGCAATGACCAAGGAAATCGTTCTCGCACTTGATGCGATGGGTGGCGACAAAGCGCCGGACATGGTTATCAAGGGCGCGAACATTGCGCGCGTTCGCCACCCCCAGGTGCGGTTCAAGTTCTTCGGCGACAGCAAGGCGATTGATCCTGTCCTGAACCGGTTCAAGCGTTTGAAGCCGGTCAGCAGTGTTCACCATGCTGAAGAGGTGGTCGAAGACGACCTCAAGCCATCTGTAGCGTTGCGACAGCGCCGAAAATCGAGCATGCGCCTGGCGATTGATGCGGTAAAGACCGGTGACGCCGATGGCATCGTGTCTGCGGGCAATACCGGTGCGATGATGGCATTCGCCAAATTGAGTCTGCGGACCCTGCCGGGCATTAACCGCCCGGCGATGGTGTCTGTGTTCCCGACCGAGCGAAGCGAATGCGTGATGCTCGATTTGGGGGCGAATATTGATTGCGATTCGGTGACCCTGGTCCAGTTTGCGATGATGGGCGAAGTGTTTGCCCGCAACGTGCTGGGCGTGCATGAGCCGACGGTCGGACTGCTTAATATTGGCACCGAAGAGTTGAAGGGCAATGAGACAATCCGTCAGGCCGCTGCGATCCTGCGCGACGCGGACCTGCCCATTAAGTTCCACGGGTTTATTGAAGGCAACGATATCGCGGCGGGCACCGTGGATGTTGTGGTGACCGACGGGTTTGCCGGCAATGTCGCGTTGAAGACGGCCGAGGGCGTTGCCAAGCTTTATATCGAGTATATGAGGAGTGCTTTTCGGCGCGGCCTGTTGTCACGCATTGGTTTTTTGCTGGCCCGGCCAGCGCTGCGGGCTTTGCGCGACCGGGTTGATCCGCGCGCCTACAACGGCGGAACCTTCTTGGGCCTGAACGGTGTCGCCGTGAAGAGCCATGGTGGAACTGACCACAAAGGCTTTGCCAATGCGCTCAGCGTTGCCGTCGATATGATAGAGCAGGGCGTGAATCCGAAAATTATCGAGGAACTGGAGCGGGTCAATCTTGACGACGTGCCCGATATTGCAAGGGCTGCGGTCTAGTATGTTGCGTTCCCGGTTCATTGGTTGCGGCGGGTACCTGCCGGAAAAAATCCTGACCAACGACGATCTCGCAAAAATCGTTGATACCACCGATGAGTGGATTGTCGAGCGCAGCGGTATTCGCGAGCGCCATATTGCGGCTGAAGGTGAACTGACCTCCGACCTTGCAACAGCAGCAGCCATGGCCGCCCTTGAAAACGCAGGCGTGACGGCGGCTGATGTTGATCTGCTGATTGTTGCAACCTCCACCGCCGATAATACTTTTCCGGCCACGGCGACCCGGGTTCAGGCCAAGCTCGGTATGGGGAGCGGGCTCGCCTTCGATGTTCAGGCGGTCTGTGCCGGCTTCATTTGTGCACTGAACGTGGCAGATAACTTCGTCAAGGCCGGCCAGGCCCGAACCGTGCTTGTCATTGGGGCGGAAACATATTCGCGCATTCTGGACTGGACCGACCGGGCAACCTGCGTGTTGTTCGGCGATGGCGCCGGCGCGGTCGTGCTGCGGAGCGAGGAGGGCAAGGGCACTTCGAGTGACCATGGTCTGCTAGCCACATGTGTGCATTCCGATGGCAATCATTATGATGCGCTGTATGTCGATGGCGGCGTGTCCAGCACGCAAACGGCAGGACACCTGCGGATGCAGGGCAAGGAAGTTTTTAAACACGCTGTTGGAAAACTGGCGGCGGTAGCAAGCGAGGCTGCGGCTGCGGCCGACCTCACGATGGATGATATCGACTGGTTGGTGCCGCATCAGGCCAATCGGCGCATCATGGATGCCACCGCACGCAAGCTCGGAATCGCCATGGAGAAACTGGTGGTTACGGTTGACCGCCATGCCAATACGTCGTCGGCGTCGATCCCGCTGGCGCTGAATGAAGCCGTTCGCGACGGACGCATTTGCGACGGTGACCTCGTGCTTCTAGAGGCAATTGGGGGTGGTCTCGTCTGGGGTGCCGGAGTTGCTCGCTGGTAAGCTTCTGACAAGCCCCGAAAAAATGGTATTCAGCGAGTTGACGGTAGAGCCTTGAAGAGCTACCGTTTTTCCTTGGGGAAAAGGGAGATAGCCAACAATGACCGGCAAAACGGTCACGCGAGCGGATCTTGCAGAGGCGGTCTATAGAGAGATCGGCTTGTCCCGCAATGAGTCCGCAAAGCTTGTAGAATCGGTGCTGGCATTGATCGGCGACGGCTTGACTCGTGGTGAAACGGTCAAGATTTCGTCGTTCGGCAGTTTTTCCGTGCGTACCAAGGGTCAACGTATCGGACGCAATCCGAAGACCGGGGAAGAAGTCCCCATCATGCCTCGAAAAGTGTTGGTTTTCAGGGCCTCTCACGTTTTGAAGGACTGGATCAACGGCATTGAGCCGGACGATCAGGACGGCATGGGGGGACTTGCAGCGGGTCGCGCAGATGGCAGCATGGGAGCGGCGTCTTCGGCCACAACTCCTGCCGGTGAATCTTCTATCCCTGCGCGCGAGCCTGCGACGGAGTTTGGGTCTTCCGGCCACGGGTTGCCGGATGATCCACCCGATCGGGGTGGGTCGTCGGGGTCCTAAAATATGGTTGAGCCGTCGCTTGCAGATGATGGGCGCGCCGACAAGTCGCCTGAAGCATTTCGGACAATTCGTGAAGTTTCCGAGGCACTTGACGTGCCTCAGCATGTGCTGCGCTTCTGGGAAACTAAATTCAAGCAGCTGCGCCCGCTCAAGCGAGGCGGTGGCAGACGCTATTACCGCCCCGAAGATTTCGCACTGCTCCAGGATATTCGCAAGTTGCTGTATACGGATGGCTATACCATTCGTGGTGTTCAAAAATTGTTGCGAGATAACGGCGGCAAACTGCCCGACGGAGAGGTGACGGAAACCGTGACCGCCGAAGAGGCCGCGACGGATTTCCAGGTTGATGCCGGCGCCCGGGGTGAGATTGAAAAGGCGATTGAGGAGCTGACGACGTTGCGCGAAATGCTGCGCGGTCGGATGCCCAGCTAATCTGGTGCAATCCCGTTATGCCAAATTGCCACCGGTTGATGGCAGAGGTATAGTGCGCGCCCCGCCAGCAGAATACCGAGTGTCGGAGCGTAGCGCAGCCTGGTAGCGCACCAGTCTGGGGGACTGGGGGTCGCCGGTTCGAGTCCGGCCGCTCCGACCACTCGTTCAAAAATATGCGGGTCCGACAAGCGGCCTGATTCCGGGGAGACTAATCATGAAGCTCAGCACTGACCGAATTCTCACTACCCATGTTGGCAGCATGCCACGGTCCGACGTTGTATCTGACATGCTCCTGGCCAAGGAAGCCGGCGAGCTTGATGATCTGGCGGCCTTCGACGATGTGATGCACAAGGCGGTGCTCGACGTGGTGCAGCATCAGGTCGAGGTGGGCATTGATATTGTCAGTGATGGCGAGATGAGCAAGATCGGCTATGCCACATATATCAAGGACCGGCTGACCGGCTTTGACGGCGACAGCCCGCGCCGCATCCCGGCAGATCTGGAGCAGTATCCGGCTTATGTTCAGAAAATCGCATCGCATGGTGAGACACCGAAACTCAAGCGGCCGCAGTGCGTCGGAGAGATCACCCTCAAGGATGCCGCGCCGCTCGACAAGGATATCGCCAATCTGACCGAGGCGGTCGCGACGGCCGGCGCAACAGAAGGTTTCATGAACGCGGCGTCGCCCGGTGTCATTTCGGTGTTTCAGCCCAACGCCTATTATCCCAGCGAGGACGCCTACCTCGACGTTCTGGCCGACATTATGAAGGCTGAGTACGAAGCAATTGTCGGGGCCGGGCTGGTCATTCAGCTGGATTGCCCGGACCTGGCGATGGGTCGACACACGCAATTCTCGGACCTTACCGACGACGAGTTTGTCAAACGCGCGGCACGCCAGGTCGAGGCACTCAACCATGCTTTAGCCAACGTGCCGGCGGAGCAAACGCGGATGCATGTCTGCTGGGGCAATTACGAGGGCCCGCACATTTGCGATATTCCGGTTCAGAAGATTTTTGATGTTGTCATGGGCGCCAAGCCTTCTGTGGTGTCCTTCGAAGCTTCTAACCCGCGGCACGCGCATGAATGGCAGGTATGGAAGGAGTTCAAGGACCGGATTCCCGAAAACAAAGTGTTGATGCCGGGCGTGATTGATTCAGTGTCCAACTTTGTCGAGCACCCGGAACTCGTTGCTGAACGGATCACTCGTTTTGCCGATATCGTGGGCAAGGAACGTGTGCTTGCCGGGTCCGATTGCGGATTTGCAACATTTGCCGGCTTTGGCAAGATCGACCCGGATATCGCATTTGCGAAACTGAAAACATTGGCCGAGGGCGCCGCGCTTGCTTCCGAGCGGCTCTGGGCCTGATCACCGCACGTAGCCTGCTGGACCGACCGGTGGATGACCCATGTGTGGTCGCTACAGTCTGACAACGCCGCCTGAGGCTATGGTCCGGCTGTTCGGACTGCAGACCTCTCCCAACCTGCCGTCACGCTATAATATTGCGCCGACCCAGCAGGCACCGGTAATCCTCGCGCAGCCCGCAGGTGGGCGACGGCTACAGTCCATGCGCTGGGGGCTCGTGCCTCCTTGGTCGAAAAGTCCTGACGGTGGCGCACCGTTGATCAACGCCAGGGCTGAAACCGTGGCTGAGAAGCCCTCGTTTCGCGCGGCCTTTCAAAAGCGTCGGTGCCTGGTTCCGGCGGACAGCTACTACGAGTGGATCGGTCAGAAAGGCGCGAAGCAGCCTGTTCGCATTCAGGCACCGGATCAGGGCGTATTCGCTTTCGCCGGCCTGTGGGAGCGTTGGTCGCCGGCTCCTTCGGGGCCGCTGGGGCCGGCCGCGAATGCCGCTCCGGCGGAGAGTATCGACAGCTTCACCATCGTGACGACTGCCGCAACGCCTTCGATTCAAGCCATCCACCACCGTATGCCGGTCATTGTTCCACCAAGTTTGTTTGATGCGTGGATCGACCCGACATTAAGCGCTGGTGCCTTGCAAGAAATTATCGATACTGCTGCGGCTGACGATTTCACGGCGACCGCTGTGAGCCGGCGCGTGAGCAATGTCAGGAACGATGATCCCGATTGTATTGAGCCTCTGCCTGTGCAGCCTGACTTTAAGAACCCCGAACAAGAGGACCTGTTGATATGAGTGACAGCAAGGCGAGCGAAGCATCCGCAGCCATTCTGGCGGCGTGGCGGCGGGTTGAGACAATTGATGGTATCCCGCAGGCGTGCCGGCCAGCGTCCGAGGACGAGGGCTATCAGGCGCAGGATGCTCTCGTGGCGGCCATGGGTGAGCCAGTTGCCGGCTACAAACTCGGTGCCACAAGTCCGGGCGCTCAGGAAATATTTTCGGTCGACAAGCCTTTCGTCGGCACGCTGTTTGAATCTTCGCTGCTGCAAAACGGCGCTACGGTCGCCAAAGGCGGGGTTACGCTGTATGCGGTTGAGGCAGAGTTTGTGTTCCGGTTCTCGGCGGATATTCCGGCGCGAGCCGAGGCGTATTCGGTCGATGAGGTGATGGCCGCGACCGGGCAGATGATGCCGGCAATTGAAGTGCCCGATACCCGCCTTAGCGAGGGTCCTAAGGCAGGCATTGCGCAAGTGCTGGCAGACGACGGCCTTGCACGCTACCTCGTGCTCGGCAGCCCGGTTGAGGGCTGGCGCGACGCGGACCTGCCAGAACATCCCGTTGCCATCCGGGTAAATGGCGAGACCGTGAGCGAGGGCTCAGGCGCCAATGTGTTGGGGGATCCGCGGGTGGCGCTGCAATGGCTTGTGAATCACCGCTCCGGGCGTGGCAAGTCGATCACGGCAGGTGAGGTCGTAACCACCGGCAGCGCTGCGGCGCTGGTAAAAGTGCAACCGGGGGACAGCGTTGAGGCCGATTTTGCAGATTATGGTGTTGTGACGGTGGATTTCGCGACATAACGCGCGTCGCCGGTTAGAAACATCATTTTCGGGTTTCCGCTGCGTTGCAGCATTGACTGTAGACTTTTTCAGCCGTTCAATGCACAGTTCTGATGTTGCGTCGCAGCATTTGGACAGTGCGTGACCGGAGAATACCTGATGAGCAGCGTTTCCCCCATTCGACGCGGGACAGTTCGTGGCGTCGCTGGCCGACCAGAGCTTCGCCACCCAGTGAACGAGGCATCGCCTGATATTGCGCACACGGTTGCGGCGCTGCGGGAAACGGTCAGCGGTTGGCGGGCAGCGGGCGAGACGGTGGCGCTGGTGCCAACCATGGGCGCCCTGCACGATGGTCATATGGCTCTGGTCGAGCGGGCACTGGCAAATGCTGACCGCACAGTTGTCAGCATTTTCGTTAATCCCACTCAGTTTTCGCCCAGCGAGGATCTCGACAATTATCCTCGTACAGAGGCGGAAGATCTCCTGAAGCTGGCTGCGGTTGGGGTTGATCTCGCCTTCATGCCGAGCGCGGCGGAGATGTATGTCCCCGGCGCGACGACCACCGTAACGGTCGGCGGCCTGAGTGACGGGTTGTGTGGTGCCATGAGGCCGCACTTCTTTGGCGGCGTTGCGACGATTGTGACCAAACTGCTGCTCCAGTGCCTGCCTGATCAGGCAATTTTTGGCGAAAAAGATTACCAGCAGCTTCAGGTCATCCGCCAAATGGCTCGGGACCTTGATATTCCAGTCGAGATTGTCGGCGCGCCGACCGTGCGCGAGGCCGACGGCCTGGCGCTTTCATCTCGCAACGCCTATCTGACGCCGGCGGAACGCTGCATCGCGCCGGTCATGCACCAAACCCTTCTGGAGATGGCTGACCGCCTGACTGGCGACGATACTGCGTCTATCGGTGCGATCATCAGCGCTGGCTGGCAGACGCTCGAAAAAGCCGGATTTCAGGAAATCGAATATTTGGCCCTCTGCGATGCATCGACACTCGCGCCCCTGAGCCGGATTGACGCACCCGCCCGGCTGCTGGTTGGCGCCTGGCTGGGTGAAACGCGGCTGATCGATAATATTCTGGTCGACGTGCCTACTGGCGACTAGTTAGCCAGTTACCCTCAGTTGTCTGCTAGCCGGCCAACGATGGCGTCACTGTAAAGCGCTGCAATATCCTGATTACTGAGGCTTCGGGGGTTCCCGGCGGCGGCCTGATCATCGGCGGCGAGGGGCACGAGCCGTGGGATATCACCCTCTGACACGCCGAGCGCGCCGAGGTCATGCGGAATGCCCACTGCGCGGCGCAGCTCCAGCGCCCAGCGCATCACGGCCTGCGGCGTATGGTCACCCAGATCAAGAAAACGCGCCAGACGGGCCAGTTTGTCGCCCACTACGGGCATGTTGAATGCCAGCACATAGGGCAGTAAGACGGCGTTAGTGAGGCCGTGGTGGGTGTCGAAAAGCGAGCCCACGGGGTGGGCCAGAGCGTGCACTCCGCCCAGGCCTTTCTGAAAGGCAATGGCGCCCATTGCGGAGCCAACCAGCATGGCACCGCGCGCGTGCAAGTCGGCGCCGTTCTGACAGGCGCGTTCAAGGTTTTCAGCAATCAGGCGCAGTCCTTCCAGTGCGATCCCTTCGGCAATAGGGTGGTGGCCGCGCGCGATATAGGCCTCCAGATTGTGAACCAATGCATCCATGCCGGTGGCAGCGGTTATTGCCGGTGGCAGGCCAACCGTCAGTTCGGGGTCCAGAATGGCGACACGCGGCAGCAGAAGCGGGTGGAATATGAGCTTCTTGTGGCCCGTCGTCTCGTCGTTGATCACGGCGGCACGGCCAACCTCGGAGCCGGTGCCGGCTGTCGTCGGGATGGCGATCAGCGGGCGTATGGCCGATGCATCGGCGCGGCGCCACCAGTCCTCACGGTCTTCGAAATCCCACACCGGGCGGGTTTGCCCGGACATGAGGGCAATTGTCTTGGCGACGTCGATGGCGCTGCCGCCGCCAAGCGCGACCAGCCCATCGTGTCCGCCATCATGAAAGGCGCGGATGCCAGCCTCTACATTGGCGCCGGTCGGGTTACCCTGGATACCGGTAAACAGCCCGGTCTTAAGGTTGCCGGAGGTAATGGCGCCCTCGGCTCGGGCCACAAGGCCGGCCTCGACCAGCCCCGGGTCCGACACCAGCAATGGGTGCTCAATGCCTGCTTCGCGGCAGGCGTCTGGCAATTCACTGAGGCGACCGGCCCCAAACCGGATGGCGGTAGGATAGCTCCAGTCGCCCCGCGGCAGGCCGCCCTCGGGCATGGTCAATGGCGTCTCCTGTGGCGTCTCAGGTTTCCAGGGTCAGCAAAAAGGGCCCTGCACGACAGGGCCCTCATGCTAACTCAATGTGGTTTAACGCCTAGTGGTCGCTGTTCCGGCCGGCAGGGTCAACACCTTCGCTGACGCGCGGGTCAACAAGCATGCCCTTGGCGATCCAGAAGAGTCCAGCCATCACGAAAAACGTCACCAGGCAGACCAGTAGTGGCAAAGCCAGATCCCAACTCATCTCATATTCTCCTTCCGAACCTTGGCGCTGCGCCGCGCCAGTAAACTCCCCGAAAAATCCTTGTAGGCTGTGTAGTCAACTGTGCGCGGTGGGTCAAGCACCCGATAGCGCGGCCATGAAGGCCAGAATGCGCTCGATACCGCAGTTCCAGTTTTCCTGCTCCGTATGGCCCGATGCCTTGCGAGGTTTGAACGAATGGTCGCCATCGGGCAGCCACACCATTTCGATGGTGCTGGCAAGGGTATAGCCTGCGACATCGGCCCTGTTGCCAAGGGTGTCGCGTTCGCCCTGAACGATTAGCGCGGGCGTTCTCAACTCTTCGAGGTGGGCTGTGCGCGTGCGCTCGGGTTTTCCTGGAGGATGAAACGGGTATCCGAGGCAGACCAGCCCGGCGACGCCGGCGTCATCGGCGATCATGCTGGCGATGCGCCCGCCCATTGATTTACCGCCAATCACTGTATTCGCGGGCGACCCGAGGTGATCAATTACTTTGTGCCATGTCGCTTCAAGCACGGGCGCGCGGTCGGGCGGGCGCTTTTTGCCGGTTTCCCGGCGCTGGGCCATATAGGGAAATTCAAACCGGGCAACTCGAAAACCGCCGGCTGCAATGCCTTCAGCGAAGGCGTCCATGAACAAGCTGTCCATGAGGGCGCCGGCACCGTGTGCCAGTACCAGAGTGAGCGCGGCATCGTGCGGCCCATTGACCTGGCGCAAATGCGGCGGGATGTAGCGGATGGCAAAGCCGATGCGGCGGTCCTCGGAGCGGTTTGCCTCGGAGCCATGAATCAGCCGCACATGGTGCAACGACATCTCGCCCGGCTTGAGCACGATATCGGCAGCCTTGCTTTCGTCCACGTCCGTATCGATCACCTGACCGCGGCTCAACATGTTGCTTTCATGATGGGTATCGGTATGGCTGAACTGCTCGGCCGTGTGGGTGCCGGGGATGACCCGCATGCAACCGTTCTCGGGCGTGCTCGGGCTGAGGGCGACCCAGGCGGTGGTGA
>JABJCZ010000110.1 GCA_018668475.1 Alphaproteobacteria bacterium
GGATCAGCATCTGCAGCCGGGTGATGCCCCGCTATCGGTTGGCAGTGCGTGTGTGTCGTCGCGGGCCCGGCATCCGGCGATGCGTGGAACCATGCGCCCACAATTGGAGATCCTTGCCCCCGCCGGTACCTGCGCAGTGCATGCGCAGGGTGACGTCGGGCCAGGTGATACCTGGTTCACCGTTCAGAACCGGCCTCAGGATCAGCGCTTGTTTTTGATTTTGATGAACAACACCGGACGGGCTCAGACGGCGTCCATCACCTCGCCCTACGAGTTGCAGTCGACCGGGATTGCGCCGGAGGTATCGTCGCAGGTTACCCTGCCGCCCAACGGCACGGGTCTGCATGAAATTTTGCTGCCTGATACGCTCGCAGAGCGCATTGGTGAGGCGCCGTTTTCAGTTCGGACACAAACCGAACGCGCCTGTCGGGTATTCCTGGTCTGCGCCACACCGGCGCTCGACCGCTTCTCCATCGACCATCGGTGAAGCCTCATGACCTATTCCTATATGATCCCCAGCATCTCCTCCCTGCCATCCGGCTATGACTGTATTGTCGCAGCCCCCATCGATAAAGTTGCCGATAATCTGATTGATGGCTCAGGCCGTGTCACACAAGACATTGCGATTTATGCCGAGGGCGAGCGTGTTGCCCAATTCGAAGAAAAGCATGTATTTGAGAACGGTCAACGTATTGGAGAGTCTGCCCCACCCTTCGTGTGGAAAAACGAATTTCCTGAGGGCGTCAGCGGTTATCTGGAAAACAGTTTTCGCGCCGAAGACGAAGCGCCGCTGTTTGCAACCAACGCTGTATTGCCGTTCTATTCAATCTATAACAGAGCCGGGAAAAAGTCGTTCTTCTCGGACAACGCATACCTGTATGCCGCGCCGCCGGTTATCGCGCAAATCGCCGAATATGGACAATATGTTGACGGGTATCCGGTGGTGCGGATTGACCGCGAGCGTGATTACGGTGAAAGCATTATTTTCATCAATCCCTATCACAAGCCGCTTAAAGCCGGGATTGTCACTGCCGATGGCGGGTCGATTCCAGGTATTCGGGTGCCGCCCCTGAGCACACGGATGATTTCGCTGGAGGCCTTGCTTGGCGACGACGAGCAGCGGTGGACAGGGCAAATTCAGATTACAGCCACTAACAGAGTCATCACCTTCGCAGTTAAACATTCGATGCGTGACCCGGGCATCATTTCCGATCATGAACACCTCGACCCGTACCGCGGCGAGCCAACCCATTTTCCGGCGACACGCTGGTTTCGTCTGCGGGTCGGCAAGTGGCTTATGCGAAGGGGCTTGCTAGCATGACGCGAAAGGTGTTGGCCGTATGACCAGACTTACCTCTCTGGACGCCTATTGCTGTTCGCCAGACACATCTATCCGCGATGCTTTGGCCCGGCTGAATGCGACGGAATATGTATTTCAGCTGATCGTACAGCCCGGCCAGCAATTGTTGGGCACGTTGACGGATGGCGATGTTCGGCGGGCATTGTTACGTGACGTGTCTCTCGACGCGGAAGTTAGGCAAGCCATGCATACGAGTTTTTTGGCCGGAAAGGCAGGAGAAAACGAGGCCAACCTGACCCGTCTGGCCGAAGATGATCGACTTGTGACATTTCTGCCGGTGCTCGATGACCAGGGAGATGTCGTGGAGGTTCTCGTCAGGGGCCGCGATGCCGGTATCAGCCGTGCGCTGGTGATGGCGGGAGGCTTCGGGCGGCGGCTTGGCGAGCGCACCCGAGATACACCAAAGCCGCTGCTGCCCGTTGGTGGTCGGCCTATTCTTGATCATGTTCTGTCCGGCCTGGAAGATACCGGCGTCGGCGATGTATATATTTCGGTGCATTATCACGCCGATCAGATCAGGCAGTTTGTGGATGCGCGGGACAGCCGCTCCGCCATTCATTTGGTTGAAGAAGCCCGGCCATTGGGCACCGCCGGTGCCCTCGGTCATATCCGCGATGACGCGCGTTCGCCCGTGCTCGTGATCAATGGCGATGTGATTACCAACGTGGACCTGAAAGCGCTACATGATTTCCATATTCGCGATGGCC
>JABJCZ010000111.1 GCA_018668475.1 Alphaproteobacteria bacterium
CAACGTGCTGAGATCCATGATGCGATCGTCGGCTGTTCGCACAATATGCGCGAGGCGGCGCAGCACGACCATGGCGGCGCTGACATGGGTATTGAGAATATCCATGAACGCGTCCGAAGGTACGATGAACACCAGACTGTCTTGATTGGCAACGATATTGGCTGAGCGGCGGCGACCGTCAATGGCAGCCATCTCACCAAAATATCCGCCAGCCCGTACCTGGCCGTAGGCGACTTCGCGGCCCGACAGTGAAAAATTGATTACATCGACACTGCCTTCGACCACGAAAAAGACTTCACGCGTCTCACTGTCGCGATCGAGAATTTGTTCCTCGGCGACATAGCGTCGCCAACGGCCACGTTGCTCCAGGTCCTGAAGGTCGGACTCTTCAAGCCCTTCCAACAATCGCACGGTCGCAAGATTGTCGATGGAAAATTTGGCCACCGGCCCGATCTCTCCCCGGAGTTGAATGCGTTTTCTACCACCGCTCGACCTGACAGGCGATGTTCCATAGACCGTAACGCGGCTCACCGGTTCGGGCAAGCCACCGTCAAAGCCCAGATGAAATTCAGTTGTGGGAATATATGGTACCCGGCGGCCCTTGCGGAAAGGCGCCTAACCTTGCCAAACTTCCGTAAATTAGGTGGCGGCGCCCAGGGAATACGCCGGAAATATTACTGTCAGGAAAACCGCAGAATGACCGACCTCTCACAAAGCTACGTATCAGGAACCAGCTCCGTGCCGTTGATCGGGCTGACAATTGGTCGTCAACTTGACGAAACAGCTGCCCGGTATCCCGAAAATGATGCGCTGGTCGTGCGCCATCAAGGGGTGCGATTGACCTGGTCAGCATTTCACGACGCGGTGGACACCTGTGCGGCCGGTTTGCTCGGGCTTGGATTGGAGCCCGGTGAACGGCTCGGCATCTGGTCACCCAACAACAGTGAATGGGCAATCATTCAGTTTGCTGCTGCCAAGGCCGGGCTGGTGCTGGTCAACATCAACCCGGCATATCGGTTGAGCGAGCTGGAATATGCTCTCAACAAGGTTGAGTGTGCGGCGCTGGTCACCGCTGAGGCGTTCAAGTCCAGCCGCTATCTCGACATGTTAAACGAGTTAGCTCCCGAACTGGGACAATGTGCGCCCGGTGCGCTCAAGTCCGTCACCTTGCCACATTTGAGAACGGTGATCCGGCTCGGTGAGGACGCGTCGCCCGGCATGTTCAACTATTCCGATATTGCTACGCATGCTGGTACCCCACAGCGTCAGCAACTCGCCGCATTGGCAGATGTGTTGCAGTTTGATGACCCCATAAATATTCAGTTTACCAGTGGCACCACGGGGTTTCCCAAAGGGGCCACGCTGACCCATCACAACATTCTCAACAATGGCTATTTCAACGGTCAGGCGCTGCGCCTTACTGATCAGGACCGGGTGTGTATTCCGGTGCCGCTGTATCATTGCTTTGGCATGGTGATGGGCAACCTGATGTGCGCGGCCTATGGCGCCACTATGGTTTACCCGGGGGAAGGGTTTGACCCGCAAGACGTGTTGCAGGCGGTTGAGGAGGAACAATGCACAGCCCTTTATGGCGTGCCAACGATGTTTATTGCTGAGCTTGACCATCCCGAGTTTTCTACGTTCGATCTCTCGAGTCTGCGCGCCGGTACCATGGCCGGCTCGCCGTGCCCCATCGAGATCATGAAGCGCGTCATTGCCGACATGCACATGCAGGACGTGACCATTGCCTATGGCATGACCGAAACCAGTCCGGTGTCTTTTCAGTCGTCACCTGATGATTCCATTGAGAGACGGGTATCGACAGTTGGGCGCGTGCACCCTCATGTCGAAGTAAAAATCGTGGACGAGAACGGGCGCATTGTGGCGCCGGGCGTCACCGGCGAATTGCTGACACGCGGCTATTCGGTCATGCGCGGCTACTGGAATGACCCTGAGAAAAGTAGCGAGGCCATTGACGCCAGCGGCTGGATGCATACCGGCGACCTGGCCACCATTGACGCGGCGGCCTACTGCAACATTGTCGGGCGCATCAAGGACATGGTTATCCGTGGTGGCGAAAACGTGTACCCGCGTGAAATTGAGGAATTTCTGTACGGCCATCCGAAGATTTTGGACGTGCAAGTTATCGGCGTGCCGGACGAAAAATATGGCGAGGAGCTCTGCGCCTGGATCAAACTGCGCGATGGTGAGGGCGCCAGTGCCGATGATATCAAGGCCTTCTGCAAGGGCCAGATCGCGCACTTTAAAGTGCCGCGCTATATCGAGTTCGTGGATGACTTCCCGATGACTGTCACGGGCAAGATTCAAAAGTTCGTCATGCGTGATCAGATGATAGAGAAGTTGGGTCTGGGACAGCAAAAAACGGCCTGATCGAGCCTCTTTGACGTTGTGCGGTTAGTTGCCGACTCCGGGAATTCGCTCCTTGGCGAAGGCAACGGCTTCGGCAACGGTTTCTTCGATCGCGGCAAAGCCGCTTGCGCCGCCCTGATTAGTGGCGACGAACACGGCAATATTCCAGCCTGGAAAAAGCC
This sequence comes from Alphaproteobacteria bacterium, assembly GCA_018668475.1. Lineage (GTDB taxonomy): Bacteria > Pseudomonadota > Alphaproteobacteria > UBA828 > UBA828 > JABJCZ01. Next base: position 2,553 of record JABJCZ010000111.1, read on the forward strand.
ATGCCACGGCATACCAGTTCAGATTTGTGCCCGCGTGGCTAAGGGCGAGGCCGCCGGCGCCGGGGTTAATTGCGGTCACCCAGCCGAGCGCATATTCCTGTCCGGCAGGCGCTGTATACAGGTGATCAAAGCTCTCTTGTTTCAGCAGCCAGCCCTGGCCTCGCGACCCTGCCAAATGGGCTGCGAGAAAGCTGGCCATGTCGCGCAAACTGGCGTGCATGGTCCCCGCCGGCGCAAAGGCTGGTGGGTTGTCTCCCGCCACATCCGGCTCGATGGGTATGCGCCCACCAGGCCCATCGTGATGTCCCCAGGGCTCACCCGGCGGCTGTGCCTTGCTAGCCTTGCCTGGCGCACCGAACCCGGTCTTGTGCATGCCGAGCGGCACCATGACTTCTTTCGCAAGTAGTGCTTCGAACGGCTCGCCGGCCAGGCGCTCCAGCATTGCGCCGGCGACAATATAGCCGGCGTCGGAATAATTGAACGTGTGCCCGGGGCGTGTTTCGGGGGATTGGGCCAACAGTGCGCGGGTTACACGAAGGCGCGCTTCGTGGGCCGGCTCGGCCCCGAGCCACAGGTCGGCATTCCAGATTGGCAGTTTGGTCAATTCGCTCGCCAGGCCACTGCGGTGGGCAAGCAAGTCACTGAGTGTGACTGATTTGTAGGCGGGGTCCATTTCCGGCACTAGGACGCCAAAGGCATCTTCCAGTGTGGTGTCAAAGGTGACGATGCCGCGGTCGACAAGGCGGGCGGCAAGGGTGGCCGTGAGCGGCTTGCCGACGGCGCCAAGGTGCCAGCGGTCATCAAGGTCCACAGGCGTAGGCGCACCAATGCGCCGTTGACCAGTCACGCCCAGCGCGGAGATTCGAGTGCCATCAACAATGATCGCCGCCAGCGCCGGCACATCATGGGTGCTGCGAATTTTCTCCAGCAGGGGTGCAAGATCAGCGGCAGCTTGCGCCTGGGTTGCTGGCCAGGCTAACGCTGCGGGCAAAAGAAACGCGGCGATGGCA
>JABJCZ010000112.1 GCA_018668475.1 Alphaproteobacteria bacterium
CGCGACATCTCCCGCCGCCTCAACCTTGGCACCTGGCTTGCCGTCGTCGCTAAAGCGACGCGCCCAGGAAAGTTCCTCTAATGGGATGGCACCAGACGATCCGTCGAGCATGTCGATAACCAGCTCAGCCGCCGATACACCAGCAACGGCAGCAATACGCCATTCCGGCGGCGACGGTGGCGCCTCGAAAGCCTTGAGAGCGGATAGCGTATCCTCGGAGTCACCTAGGTTGCCGAGTGGACCGCGCCAGCCATGCCGGCGGTCGTACGCCACAAGGCCCCGGCGCAAAACGTTATCGGCAACATTCTGCAAATGCGGATCAAGTGTCGTGCGCACCGACAATCCACCTTCATACAATCCGTTTTCGCCATACCGCCCGATCAACCAGCGACGCACTTCTTCGCTAAAATACTCTGCGACGAAGAACTCCTCCGGTGCACGGCTGATCACTCGAAGCGGTACCAATTTCGCAACCTCTCCCGCGTCCGCCTCCACAAAATCATTCACGACCATACGATCGATCACCCAGTTGCGCCGGATTAGCGCCGCATCATATTTACGCAATGGGTGATAATTGTTGGGTGCCTTGGGCAGCGCCGCCAGATAGGCCATTTCCGCGAGACTAAGGTCATCGAGTGACTTGCTAAAATAATTCAATGCTGCTGCGGCGACGCCGTAAGATCGAAAACCGAGATAAATTTCGTTCAGATACAGTTCGAGTATTCGGTCCTTGGAAAACGCTTTCTCGATACGGATTGCAAGAATTGCCTCTTTGATCTTGCGCGCGAACGACGCTTCGTTGGTCAGCAGAAAATTCTTTGCGACCTGTTGCGTGATGGTGGACGCACCGATAAGCCGACGATCACCCCCCATGTTGCCAAGATTTTTGATCACCGCACCGGCAACACTCACCGGGTCCACGCCGAAGTGTTCGTAAAAGTTTCTGTCTTCGGCCGCAAGAAAGGCCTGAATCAGTTGTCGCGGCATTGCGGACAGCGGCACAAAAACTCTTTTTTCATTCGCGTATTCCGCCAGCAACCGACCATCGCCCGCGTGGATCCTTGTTACGGTCGGCGGCTCATATTCGGCGAGTTGCTGATGGTCGGGCAAACTGCGCCCATAGTGATAAAACAGGTATACGCCCGCCCCCGCCGCGATGATCGCCAACAGCAATAGTGTCGCAAACAAGTACACCAGCCCCCGAAAAATCGGACGCCGGCGCCTCGGTTGTACGGTGGTTTCTGACATCAGCCCTCAATTATGACGTGTCGCGGCACCCTAAGGCCACAAATGTGGCGATGATAGGGCGGGCTAACAGTCCCGCTCGTTAACGAACTTGTTCACCGTGGTGACAATTTCTGCCGCCAGTTCACGGCGATGTCCTTTGTTCTGAAGACGTTTGAGGTCCTTCTTGTTGGACAGGTAGCCGAGTTCAACCAGAACCGACGGCACATCCGGCGCCTTTAGTACGCGAAAGCCGGCGAACCGGTGCGTCCGCCCCAGCAGGCCGGCGACCTTGCCAAGCGATGGCACAAGCATTGCAGCAAATGTCGCCGAACAATTCATCGTCGATTGCTGGACCAGGGAAATCAATATGCGGGTTACTTCTGCGTCGTAGCCATCGTCCAGATCGACGCCGCTGACAATGTCTGCCTTGTTTTCCCGACGCGCCAGCCGTTCCGCTTCCTTATCGGACGCCTTATCGGACAGAGTGTAAATGGATGCTCCCTGAATACGGCCGTTGGAGTGCGAATCAGCATGGAGCGATACGAACAGGCCGGCGCCAATTTCCCTCGCGTAATCAACGCGGCTGGACAGCGAAATATACTGATCCCGCTCGCGGGTCATCTTTACAGGGTACCCCGCCGCACGCAGCTGTCGTGTTAGCTCTTTGCCGACCGCCAGGGTGATCGTTTTTTCCAGCACGCCGCCCGACGCGACAGCGCCGGGGTCGGCACCTCCGTGACCGGGATCAATCACAATAATGGGGCGCTCGCTGCCGGGACGACTAGGTGGCGGCTCGGGCACATCAAGCGCCCGGTTCAATGCATCTCCGGCATCCGCCTCAATGGCATTGGGTGGTGGAGGTTGGGCGTCGGCGCTCGGCTTTGCCTCAACAACCACCGGAGGCGGCGCTTCGCGCGGCGCCTCTTGCCGTTTGGTAACAGCGGTGTCGGCGGGCGCAGGCGCATTCGGGCCAACCAGTCGCAATGTGGTCTCGCGGAATGCACCGGATGTGACCTTGCCCAGATCGACGACGATTCGGTACCCGTCTTCACCCTGAGGTGGTAACAAATAGGCCTGTTTGACAATGATCGGCGCTTTTAGGTCCACAACAATGCGCGAAACGTTTCTGTTGAACCGACCAAAGCGCACGCTGCGGACAAGGCCGCGGTTCACCTGAATGGCGTTGCGGGCAAGTTTCCACTCGGCGTTCGGCAGGTCCAGCACCACCCGATAGGGCGTACCCAGTGTGAACAACTGAAACCCGGTGCTCTGGTTAAGGTCGATCACCAGCCGCGTGGCGCCGTCGTGTTGGCCAACGCGCACATTGTCGATGGTCGTCTGCGCGCCGGCGACCGTCGCCACGGCAAATGACGCCAACACAAATATCAGTGTAATGATTATCCGCATCGGGTTCCTGACAATACGAGCCTCCCCGAAATGAGGAGGCACGGACTCGACTAACCGACACATTATCCGCCGGTTAGAGCGTTGATACAAAGGGCACGACACCAATTTGCCGGGCAATACATGTTGTTATAGCCGTGAAGATTGATATCATATGTGTGCGTTTGGCTGACTGCGGGGAGTCCCCCTGCAATAGACAGCCGATGCGCAGCGCAGGTAGAAGGACAGCGAACTGCCCGTTGACGCCTCTGGCGATCCGGCAGTTTTTCTTATTTTTATGTGCGTTCCCAATTAGATATGGAATTTATGCGAAATTTGAAGCTTCAGCCGGCAACTGGTCGGCATGTGGGTAATAGACAAGCACCGTCATGGCTGTGGGCAACCACGGCCGCGTTCGGCGGGCCGCATTGTCTGCCCCGAAGCTTTCCTAATCAGGCGCTTCGGAGCAGATCTACGAATCGCTCCGCCCGCGCCCCGGAGACAGAACCAACATGGTTAAGCGAATGCTTGTTGACGCCAGCCACGCGGAAGAGACCCGCGTTGTTGTCGCAAACGGAACACGTCTAGAAGAATTTGATTTTGAATCGGCCGCACGGAAGCAATTAAAGGGAAATATCTACCTCGCAAAGGTGATGCGGGTAGAGCCATCGCTTCAGGCAGCGTTTGTCGATTATGGGGGGAACCGCCACGGATTTCTGCCGTTCAGCGAAATTCACCCTGACTACTACCAAATCCCGGTTGCAGATCGCGAAGCACTGTTTCGGGAGCAAGAAGAAGCGCCGGAACCTGATGACGTTGAAGACGACGCCCAGGATGCAGACGCGGGCGTCGAACCGGATGCCTTGTCTGATGAAACCGGTGACGGGGATGAAGACACCGGTGAGACTGCGGTCGAGGGATCTGACGAGGAGCCCGACGAATCGCTCGAATCTGCACCTGAAGCTGAACCTGTGCCTGATGATCCGTCTGAAACTGACGACGAACCAGAGGCAGTCGAGGCCAGTGATGAAATCGGCGATGATGCCGCCGCGCCCCAGAAAGAATCGCACCAGGAATCAGAGGATGAGGCAACACCGGTCGTAGAGGCCAAGTCCATCGGTGACGACGAAGCCGCCGTCAGTGATGACAAACCCAGCACCGGTGATGACGAGGCCAGTGCCGAAGCGGATGCCAGTTCAGAAGGCGACCCGGACGCCGAGATCGCCGCCGA
>JABJCZ010000113.1 GCA_018668475.1 Alphaproteobacteria bacterium
GATGAGAATGTGACCCCCGAGCGTGCGGCGGTGCCAATGATTCTCGCCGCCGGAGGTATTCACAGTTACCTCGTGCGGAAAAAGTTGCGCACGTTTACGTCGCTCAATGTCCGATCCGCCGAATGCATGGACGTGCATTATTTTGCCGTATTGATTGGCGTCGGCGCGACCACGGTAAATGCGTATCTCGCGCAGGAAACGATCGCTGATCGCCATGACCGTGGTCTCTTCGGCGACGTCTCCTATGAAGAGCTTTGCCAGCGCTACCGCAAGGCGGTTGATGCGGGCCTGCTCAAGGTGCTCTCGAAAATGGGTATCTCGGTCATCAGTTCCTACCGAGGGGCGTATAACTTTGAAGCTGTCGGGTTGAGCCGCGCACTGGTCAGCGATTTTTTCCCCGGCATGCATTCGCGCATTTCAGGGGTCGGGCTCTCGGGTATCAAGCGGCGCATTCTTAGGCAACATCGCAAGGCCTATGAGAAGAGTGGCAACGTCCTGCCGATGGGTGGCCTGTACAAGGCGCGACACGACGGTGAGACTCACGCTTTCGAGGGGCGCTTGATCCACACCCTCCAGTCGGCAGTCGCGACGGATTCATACTCCACTTACAAGCGCTATGCTGAGGGCGTCTACGAGTTACCGCCGGTGCATGTGCGTGACCTCCTCGATTTCAAGAAAGATCGCGAGGCGATCGCCATCGAGGAAGTGGAGTCCATCACCGAAATTCGCAAGCGGTTCATGTCAGGCAGCATGTCGCATGGTGCGCTGTCTCGCGAGGCTCATGAGACGCTCGCCATTGCCATGAACCGCATCGGTGCGGCGTCGTGCTCCGGTGAGGGCGGCGAAGCGCAGGAGCGCTATGAGCCGCGCGCAAATGGTGACAATGCCAATTCGGCGGTGAAGCAGATCGCATCTGGGCGTTTCGGTGTTACAGCGGAATATCTCAATCACTGCCGCGAAATCGAAATCAAGATGGCGCAGGGCGCCAAGCCGGGCGAGGGCGGCCAGTTACCGGGCTTCAAGGTGACGGAAGAAATTGCAGCGTTGCGCCTGGCGACGCCGGGGGTCACGTTGATCTCGCCGCCGCCCCACCACGATATCTATTCCATCGAGGACCTAGCCCAGCTTATTTATGATCTCAAGCAGATCAATCCGCAGGCACGGGTTTCCGTCAAACTGGTGGCTGAGGCTGGGATCGGTACTGTCGCTGCCGGCGTCGCCAAAGCGATGTCCGATGTCATTCTGGTCTCCGGGCATGATGGCGGCACCGGCGCATCACCGCAGACCAGCCTGAAATATGCAGGCGTGCCGTGGGAGATCGGCCTCTCTGAGGTCAACCAGGTTCTCACCCTCAATCGGCTGCGGCACACCACAACGCTGCGCACTGACGGTGGGTTAAAGACCGGTCGCGATATCGTCATGGCCGCCATGCTGGGTGCCGAGGAGTTTGGTATCGGCACGGCGTCACTCGTCGCCATGGGGTGCGTCATGGTGCGCCAATGCCATTCCAATACCTGCCCTGTCGGCGTCTGCACTCAGGACCCGGCGCTCCGCGCGAAGTTTGAAGGCACCCCTGACAAGGTGGTCAATCTGTTCACCTTCATCGCCGAGGAAGTGCGCGAAATTCTGGCTGAACTTGGCTTTCGCAGCCTGGATGAAATTGTCGGTCGGCCTGATTTGTTGCGCCAAGTCAGTCGAGGCAGCTCCGACCTTGATGACCTCGACCTCAACCCGCTTCTTGTTCAGGCTGATCCTGCGGGGAATCCTCGCTCGTCGTCCCGCGTGGGCCGCAACGAAGTGCCCGGCACACTCGACGATCAAATGATCAAGGACGCGGCAGGTGCCTTGCATGCGCGAGAGAAAACGCAGCTCGCCTATACAGTGCGCAACACGCACCGCTCGGTCGGCACCAAGCTATCGTCGGTATTGACGCGCCAGGTCGGCATGCATGGCCTGCCGCCGGAGCACTTTACCGTTCGCCTGCGGGGCTCGGCCGGGCAGTCACTCGGTGCCTTTGCGGTGCAGGGCCTCAAGATCGTCGTTACCGGTGATGCCAATGATTATGTTGGCAAAGGGCTCTCGGGCGGCACCATCGTTGTGCGGCTGGCGACATCAAGTACTCTAGTTTCCAACGAGAACACGATTATCGGCAATACCGTTCTCTACGGCGCAACCAGCGGCAAACTGTTCGCCGCGGGTCAAGCCGGCGAGCGTTTTTGTGTGCGCAACTCTGGTGCTGAGGCGGTGGTTGAGGGCTGTGGCTCCAACGGCTGCGAATATATGACCGGCGGTACGGTCGTAATTCTTGGCCCTGTTGGCGACAATTTTGGTGCCGGCATGACGGGCGGCATGGCCTTTGTCTATGACCCCGAGGGCGCGCTCGACAGTCGCATTAACCCGGATTCGGTGACCTGGCAGCGCATCGACAGTGCGCACTGGGAGCAGGTTTGCCGCACCCTTGTCGGTGAGCATTTCGACGAGGCCCGCTCGCGCTTTTCCGAGCGTCTGTTGGCGGACTGGAAACTGGAAGTGGGTAACTTCTGGCAGGTCTGCCCGAAGGAAATGCTCAACAAGCTTGAGCATCCGCTTTCTGACACGGCAAATCACCAGGCGGACATCGCCTAGCCGCCGATGCGTCCGCCACCGTTGCGGGTAATGACAACGATGCTGGGTCGCGGTGGCATGGCCGGCGAGAAATCCGGCCATCTGGTCGCCGGGTCCTCAAACGTCGAACGCCGGGCGAATCCAGCATAGTTTTTTGTGCCGTCAGCACCTGGGTGCTGTACCGCGACAAACAGTGTTTTATCGTCCGGTGTAAAGCAGGGACCGCACAGTTCGGCACCTACAGGGGTGCGGAAGAACATGCGC
>JABJCZ010000114.1 GCA_018668475.1 Alphaproteobacteria bacterium
CCGTATCAACCACCGTGCCACCGGCACGGGCTACACGGGCGACCATTTCGGGCAATCTGTGATAGGCCTGCGGCCCCAGCACAATATCGACACACGGCGCGCGGGCCTGCACTTCTTCACCTTCGGCCTGGGCCACGCAGCCAGCGACCGCAATGACCATGGGCTTTCCCTGCCGGGCGCGCCGCGCCTTTAGCTTCGCCAATCGACCCAGCTCGGAATAGACTTTCTCGGCCGCTTTTTCTCGGATGTGACAGGTATTGAGGATCACCATATCGGCATCTTCCGGAGTCTCCCCCGGTGCGAAGCCGATCGGTGCCAGCACGTCCGCCATCCTCGCGGAATCGTAGACGTTCATCTGGCAACCGTAGGTCTTGATATAAAGTTTTTTCGACACCGCCGCATTCTGCCGCGCGTCGAGCGCAGTGTGCGACCCCTGCCGTTCATTGCGGCGGTTCATCCGGTATAGACCATCACGTAGAAACTTAGCATCGGGCCAATACCTGTCAAGCCGCACCCGACCTGGATGGGCGGCGCCCTTTATCAGCGTACAGCGGCTTGGTCGGCCACCATCTCCGGCGCCGCGCCGGTCGCAGGCGACCACTGATCGCATCCGACACGCCTTGCGATATGACATTCTCACAATGTGCTGCCAGCGCTTTGCGGGAGCCGAACTGTTCCACCGTGACCACGTCGTGGAACTGGACGGTCATACCACTTCGACCCATGCCCGCGACGGACCACAGATGGGGCGCCAGGTCCATGTCGCCATACCAGGCAAACAAGGGCCGCAAGCGCCGCCCTATGGGTATACCATCGAGCCGCGTGTAGGCGACGGACACAGGTTGCACCTTGAGCGGCCGACCATCGATATTTTTCTCGGCCATGCCAAAAAATGCACTCTTGAACGGCAGCACCCGATTGCCGTCATTACTGGTGCCTTCGGGAAACAGAATCAGATTGTCACCATCCTCAAGCCGCGCGGTCATCTCATCTCGATGCTGAGCAGTGCGCGCCGCCCGGCGTTCAACAAACACGGTGCGTTGCAGCCGGGCTAGCAGCCCAAACAGAGGCCATCCGCGCACCTCCACCTTGGCAATGAAGGAGCCCGGCAGCACCGCGCCAAGCACCACAATGTCGAGGTAGCTGGTGTGGTTGCAAACGAACAGCGTCGGACGTTCACGCGACAATCGGCCATGCAGCTCAAGGCGAAACCGGAACATGCGGCAAACACCGCGATGCCAGATCATGGGCATGCGCTTGGCCAGAGGAATACGAAACGCAATCAGCACGATCTGAAACGGTACCAGCAGCACAGTCCACCCCAAAAACCGCAGAAGGGTAACGACCGCGATCATGAGAGTTTATCCATGTACTTCTGGGTCACGAGATCAGTTTTCACGACGATTGAAACGTCGACGCTGTCCCATTGAGTATCGATAACTGCGCCATCTCCGATGAAGCCGCCGAGGCGCAGATACCCTTTGATGAGAGGCGGCACTTCGCGCAGTGCTGCGCGCTGATCCACGTCCTCTTTGGGCATCGTGTTCATACTGACAAAGCGCTCGGCCAAAGCCACAGGGCGCAACTTCGTCGGCGCCAGGTGAAAATGATAGAGATAGGCCAGCGGCAATGCATGTTGCGCCGGGTCCGCGCCGGGAAAACTCGCGCAGCCGAACATCACCGGCACATCGTAATGCGACACATACGTGGCATTACCACGCCACAACAGGGTCATGGTTGCCCGATTACGATATGCTTCGTCAACGCACGAGCGGCCCAATTCCAGAATTTCACCGGGCTGGTCGACAATCGCTGAAATGTCGTACTCGTCGGCCGAATAAAAACCGCCGTTCTTCTGCGCGACCGCGCGGCGCAGCAGCCGGTACGTGCCGACCACTTGCGACGGTCCCGCCGGGCGGTCGTGATCAATGACCAGCAGGTGATCACAAAACGCGTCATATCGATCAAAGTCGCGTTTGGCCGCAGCCATCTCGGCGCTCGGCTGGGCACCCATCTCTTCGTAAAAAACCCGATACCTGAGCGCCTGAGCCGCCGCCACTTCTTCGGCATTTTCCGCCAGTCGGAGTTGAAGCGCACCGGTGTGGATACCGTCCATGAACCTGTATTTTGTCTCGCCCTCAGCTGTCACCGCTTGACCTCTTTGCCTTGTCGATCGGCAATCCATACAGCTCAAGCCGGTGGCCTATAAGCTCGTATCCAAGTCGCTCTGCCACTTTTGCCTGCAGCTCCTCAATCTCGTCACTATTGAACTCGATCACCGCACTGGTCTCCATATCGATCAGGTGATCATGGTGCTCGGTCGGGCGACGTTCATACCGTGACCGCCCGTCGCCAAAGTCGTGGCGTTCCAGCAATTCGGACTTTTCGAACAGACGCAGCGTGCGATACACCGTCGCCAGGCTGATGCGTGGATCAATCTTCGTCGCCCGCTGGTGAACGTCCTCAACATCCGGATGGTCATCCGCGTCGGACAAAACCCGCGCAATAACCCGCCGTTGGCCGGTCATTTTCAATCCCAGCTCGACGCACCGTTGTTCCAATGCGGACGGTTTCACAGTCACTTTCCCATCGGGTAGTACCCGTAATTCACACACAGGCAGAATATAGAAGTGCGGCGTGACAGGTCCATGACTCGCGAAAATTAATTAACCCGAGGTCAAATTAGCCCGAACACACATCCCCGAAAAGTCAGGCGCGCCGTCCCAGACCAATTTGCTTGGCGAGCTTGCTACGGCGCTTGGCATAAGTGGGCGCAACCATTGGATAATCTGCCGGTAGCCCCCAGCGCCGCCGGTAGTCCTCTGGCGACATGTTGTAAGCGGTGCGCAAATGCCTTTTGAGCATTTTCAGCTTCCGCCCGTCCTCAAGACAGACAATGTAATCCGGCTGAACTGACCGCTTAATGGGCACCGCCGGTTTGCGCGCGGCGTCTGCAGCGTTCTCCGCGGCGTTGTCCGTTCCAGTTAATGCGCCTTGAACCCGCAGGATAAGGTCGGGCAAATCAGCTGCATCAACGGCATTATGGGATACGTGCGCGGAAACAATCTGGCTTGTCAGGCGCAATACTTCCAGGGAATCGGATTTCTCAGTCATGCTCTGTTTGTGCTCAGTTATTCTTGAAGGAAACTCGGGAAAGGGGATTTTTTAGACTGCGCACAATATTAGTGCATGACTTACTATGTCAATTCTTCAATTTTCCTCATTATTTTACATTAAGTTTTAAAGTAAGGGCATCTACACTCGGGCCGGTTTTCCGTCGGTAGTACGCTACCCGGCGGCCAACCGGGGCGAACCCCATGCGATCATACAATTCGCGCGCCGGGAGATTATCTTCTGCAACTTCCAGAAACACAGTTGCAATATCAAGCTCGCCAGCGCACTGGAGGGCAGCGTGCATCAGGTCCAGGCCGAGGCCGTTGCGACGGTGCGACGGCGTAACTGCCAATGACAAGATTTCACCCTCGTCGGATGCACCACGAAACAGAACAAAGCCTGCGATTTCGCCCTCAGCCCGATGGAACAGCCCGAAAGCCCGGGGCGTTGATAGAATACGTTTGAGCAGGTCCGCGCGCCAAACGTCTTCGAAACATATGGCGTGTAGCGCTGCAATATCGGGAAGATCGGCCTCCTCAATGCCCTCAATCAGATTGTCACCCATTCATCAGGCTCCGGCTGATGGCGCCGATGTCGGCCCTGCACCAGACCCACGCAGATAGCATGGCGTCA
>JABJCZ010000115.1 GCA_018668475.1 Alphaproteobacteria bacterium
AAACGATCCTGCGGCAGGTCCGCGACCAATTCGTCGGCGCCGGCGTCAATTTGCCAGGCAAGTGTTGCGGCCAGCATGTTGGCGCTGTGTTTCTCCATGAAGGGACACTACCAGAGGCCGGGAGGGCAGGGTATCCTCCGTGTTTTCCGTGGTCCGCCTTGGTCAAGTTTGACCGATGTCGCGTCAACGCTCATAACGATGCGCATCACATGGTTGGCGGTTGCTCAAGCGTTCAGGAGTCCCGATGAGCAGAGAATCGATGGAATACGATGTCGTGATCGTGGGCGGCGGGCCGGCTGGGCTTGCGGCGGCTATCCGATTGCGCCAGTTAAGCGTCGAACAGGGGCGCGAGATCAGCGTCACGGTGATCGAGAAAGGCTCCGAAGTTGGCGCTCACATTCTCTCCGGTGCCGTTTTCGAGCCGACAGCGCTGAACGAACTGATCCCGGACTGGAAAGAAAAGGGTGCCCCGCTCAATACACCGGCGGAGAAAGACGAGTTCCATTTTTTGACCAGAAAAAGCTCGTGGCGGCTGCCGAACATGTTCCTGCCGCCACAGATGCACAATCACGGCAACTACATCATCAGCCTTGGTAACCTCTGTCGCTGGCTTGCTGCTGAAGCCGAAGCGCTAGGTGTCGAAATTTATCCCGGATTTGCCGCCTCGGAAATCCTGTACGACGACAATGGTGCGGTGCGCGGCATCGCCACGGGCGACATGGGCCGCGCCAGCGACGGGTCAGAAAAACCAGGGTTTGAACCGGGTATTGAGCTGCACGGTAAATACACGTTGTTCGCCGAAGGCGTGCGGGGCTCGCTCTCAGGCGAGGTCATCGAGAAGTTTGACCTGCGCAGGGGTCGTGAGCCGCAAACCTACGGCATTGGCATCAAGGAGTTGTGGGAGGTTGACCCGGCGAAACACCAGCCGGGCCTGGTGCAACATACCTTCGGCTGGCCGCTCGACAAACGCACTTACGGCGGCACATTTCTCTATCACCTGGAGGACAATCTGGTGTCCTTTGGGCTGGTTGTCGCACTGGATTATGAGAACCCATACCTATCGCCGTTTGAAGAAATGCAGCGCGTTAAACGGCATCCCGCCATTGCGCGTTATCTGGAGGGCGGGCGGCGAGTTGCCTACGGTGCGCGCGCCATCAATGAAGGCGGGATGCAGTCTGTACCGGACCTGATTTTTCCGGGCGGTGCACTGATCGGCTGCTCGGCGGGCTTCGTGAATGTGCCGAAGATCAAGGGCAGTCACAATGCGATGAAAACCGGCATGCTTGCGGCCGAGGCAGCGTGCGCGGCACTGGTTGCCGGCGACGCCGACGGCGCGGCCGCCCCTGAGCCGCTGTTGGCGGGCTATCCGCGCGCGTTGAAAAAATCATGGGTGTGGCGTGAACTCAAAGAGGTGCGCAACTGCCGCCCCGCATTTCGTTGGGGCCTGGCGCTGGGGACCATTATCAACGGTATTGAGCTATGGACGCGGGGCAAATTGCCCTGGACCCTCGGCCACCATGAAGATCACAAGGCACTCAGGCCCGCCGCCGACTGCCACAAGATCGATTACCCGAAGCCGGATGGTGCCCTCACCTTTGATCGACTTTCATCGGTATTCATCTCGAATACGAACCACGAGGAAGACCAGCCCGGCCACCTGACATTGCGAGATGAGGCGGTGCCGATCAGCGTTAATCTTGCACGGTTTGATGCGCCGGAGCAGCGGTATTGCCCTGCCGGGGTCTACGAGATCATCGAAGAGGGCAGCGAAGGCCCGCGCCTGCAGATCAACGCGCAGAACTGTGTTCATTGCAAAACATGCGATATCAAGGACCCGACGCAAAATATCAATTGGGTTGTTCCTGAGGGCGGCGGTGGCCCGAACTACCCGAATATGTGAACGTTCGTAGATGGCGATGCGCGTCCGGATTGTCTAAACTCGGTCAAATAATGATGTACACACATAAAAAGCACGGCACGCGGACCAGTCGGCGGGCGCCAGGGGTCATACTGACGCTTGCGCTGGCCTTGTCCGCCGGTGCGGGGATAATCGCGCCCGCTAATGCGGCGACGACACCGCAGCCCTCGCCGCCGCGGCCCGACGCTATTTCGCCGTCAGAACCGGTGCTGGATGGGGCTGGTTTTGGAAGCTATCTGGCTGGCCGGCACGCTTCGCAACATCATGATCAGGGCGCTGCGGCGCAGTTTTTGTCCGAGGCCCTGGCGGCGGACCCGGAAAATACCCGGCTGCTGCACAGCACTGTTGTCTCTCTCGCCGCCGGTGGCGAGATGACCGAGGCGATGGCCCTGGCTGGCAAGCTGGTGACCCTTGACCCCGATTCCGAACTCGCCCGGCTGATCGTTTTTGTCGATGCAGTGGCGAACTCAGACCTTGAACGGGCAAAACGGCAGCTGGCAGATCTCTCGCGTGATGGCATCTATGGACTGCTGGCGCCGATGCTCGATGCCTGGGTCGAGTTTGGTCTGGGTGACATGGATGCCGCACTGGAAGCGATGCAGCCGCTCGCCAACCGCAAAGCCTATGAACCTTATTTCGCCTTTCATGCGGCGTTGATCGGTGATCTCGCGGGAAAACCGATTGTCGCCGAGGAATATTATCTCAAGGCCGTACAGTCGGTGCCCGGTGGCACGCTCCGTGTGGTGGCGTCCTACGGTGCTTTCCTTGAGCGCCAAGGCCGGGCTGACGATGCGCGAGCACTCTATGTTGCCTACCTCAACAATAACCCGAGTGCGCTCTGGCTTGAGCCCGCCATGGTGCGGCTTGATAAGGGTCGTGAGGCACCGGTTGAAGTCGATAGTTTACAGACCGGTGTGGCCGAGGTTCTGTTTGGTATTGGTAAATTGTTGCCGCAGGATACCGGCGGCGAAACCAGTCTGATCTACAGCCGGATGGCGCTTCATTTGCGCCCTGATTTTCCGGAAGCCCAAGTGCTGGTTGCCGAGGTCTATGAGACTCTCGACCGGCTCGAAGATGCCGTGGCCGCCTATAACCGTATATCGCCCGACTCGCGGTTCTATTGGACCGCTCGACTGCGGGCCGCGACCAATCTTGCATCGCTGGATCGGACGGAAGACGCGGTGTCGCTGTTGCGTGTGATGGTGGACGAAAAGACCGAGCGAACTGACGCTGCGACGACGCTGGGTGATGTCCTGCGCTATACCGAGCGATATGCAGAGGCGGTGGTCGCTTATGACGCAGCAGTGGCCCGTACGGGCGCGCTCGTACCTCGTCACTGGTTTCTGCTGTATTCGCGCGGCGTCTCGTTAGAGCGCACAAAGGAATGGGCTCGGGCGGAGGCAGATTTCCTCCAGGCGCTCGAATTGTCGCCGGATCAGCCGCTGGTACTCAACTACCTCGGGTATTCGTGGCTAGAGCAGGGCATGCATCTTGAACGCGCCCAGGCAATGATCGAGAAGGCCGTGAGCTTGCGGCCCAACGACGGCTACATCGTCGACAGTCTGGGCTGGGCCTTTTATCGGCTCGGTGACTATGACCGCGCCGTTCGTCAGCTTGAGCGCGCGGTAGAGCTGATGCCGAACGACCCCGTTATCAATGATCATCTTGGCGACGCCCTGTGGCAGGCTGGCCGGCGGCTTGAGGCGCGGTTCCAGTGGACCCGCTCGATCGAGTTGGGGGCGGAGGAAGAAGCTGCAGCAATAATCCGTCGCAAGTTGTCTCGCGGATTGCAGGCGGAAGCAGACGCTGACGACGACGCGTCGTGAGCCCGGCCGGTAACGCCGGCGTGCGAATTGCCGCGCCAGCAAAAATTAACCTCTATCTCCATGTGACCGCCCGGCGGGATGACGGCTTTCACGTGCTCGACAGTCTGGTCGTATTTGCCGACGTCGGGGACGTGCTGACCATGGTTCCGTCGCCGACACTTGAATTGAAAATCAGCGGGCCGCATAGCCGCGCGCTGGAAAACCTGGGCGACGACAACATTATTCTCCGGGCCGCCCGAGGTCTGGCGGACCTGGGCGGCATCGTCGCAGGCGCCGAAATCCGCCTTGAAAAAAACCTGCCTGTTGCGGCCGGTATCGGTGGTGGGTCCGCCGATGCCGCGGCCGCCTTGAAAGGCCTTGCGACACTTTGGGATGTCGCACCGGCACCACCTGCGCTCGCAGAACTCGCTCTCTCCCTCGGTGCCGATGTGCCGGTTTGTCTGGCCGGGTCAGCCGCCTACTTTGGCGGTGTGGGTGAGTTGATAACACCGGTGCCTGACATGCCAGAGTTTCATCTTTTGCTCGTCAATCCGGGAGTTGCCGTATCCACACCCGAAGTTTTTAAGGCGCGAAAAGGCGCATTTCATCCCGCCGCCCGGTTGTCGGCTATGCCGGTGACCGCTGCCGAAATGGGCGATGCGCTGCGGGCCCGCCACAACGACCTCGAATCGGCGGCGATGACGCTTCAGCCGATTATTGGTGACGTAATTGATATGCTGGTCGCCTCACCCGGGTGTTTGTTCGCGCGGATGTCCGGCAGCGGGGCCACTTGCTTTGGTATTTTTGCCGATGAAGCGCTGATGCAAGACGCCGCCGCCGCCATCTCTCTTGCCCGGCCCACTTGGTGGGTTGCCGGAAGCGCGGAGCGACAACGCGCGGTATCGGTCGAACAGATACGACCCGCCTAGGGCGTTATCCTTGTCCGGTGCCCATTTCCAGCGCGTCGAGCCGATCCACATAAAATGCCGCAAAGCCCTTGATGGCCGAAACTTCGGCGTATGGCGCCGGGTAGTACCAGACGGTGTTCTCGGACGTGCGCCCGTTCGCCGTGATGGTGAAATAGCTGGCCGTTCCCTTGAAGGGGCAATAGGTGGTGTGGTCAGACGGGCGCAGGAAATCCTGCTGAAAATCGTCCAGCGGTAAATAACAGACAAGTGAGTGGTTCTTTTCCTGCAGCAAGACTGCGCGATCCGTTTCGGCGATGACCTGCCCGGCGAAAATGGCGCGTACATGGCCTGCGTGCGCATCAATTGTGACGCTGTAATCGGGATGATCTCGAAAGCCAGGGGCCGGTGCCGGCACAGTATTATCTATAGTGTCCATCGTCTGATATTAGCTGGCAGCACCAAAGTGCGCCACATTCCCTTTATATCGGCGAGCAGCCCTTCAGGCGTGAGCAGCGCGGCCAAGCCTGCGGGTCCGAGGCCGCGGTATTCTGCATGGGCGACGGCGCCGATAACACAATTAAACGGCGCGCCCGACGTCAGGTCGTCAGCCAAATCGACGCCGTAAACGTCTCGAGCCTCCTCTGGCACGGCCTGTGGGTCATGCACGACGACCGTATGGCCATGCGCCTCTAGCCGCCGCACGATATCACCGACCTGAGAATTTCTAAGGTCTGGTACGTCCTCCTTGAACGTGAGGCCGAGCACCAGCACCTTGCCGTTGTCCTTGATCCGGTCATTCACGGCATCGGCGACATATGTGCCCATGGCGTCGTTGATATTGCGCCCGGAGAGAATCACATGGGGCTCATGGCCAAGTGCTCTGGCCCGGTGCGCCAGATAATACGGGTCCACGCCAATGCAATGGCCGCCGACCAGGCCGGGCCGAAAATCCAGGAAATTCCATTTGGTGCCGGCGGCGTCCAATACGTCGTGGGTCGATATGCCCAGCTTCTGACAGATTTGCGCGACCTCATTGATGAAGGCGATATTGATGTCGCG
>JABJCZ010000012.1 GCA_018668475.1 Alphaproteobacteria bacterium
ATGTGCTGGCTGGAAATACGCAAAGTGGCGCGGTCTTCCATCAAGCCGACATCATTGATGTCTGGTACTTTCGAGCAGCCAACGCCGTCATCAACCCAGCGCACGACATAGCCGAGAATGCCCTGCGCGTTATTGTCGAGCTCGGCGCGGATATCCTCCGGTGACCAGTTGGGCCGATCAGCCAGCGGGATGGTCAGAATGTCATCGAGATTCGCCCGGGCGCGCGATTTCAACTCCTCCTGCCGGGTTACAACGTTGACCGTATGATAATGCGTCGCGTGGAGCGTTGCTGCGGTCGGCGACGGCACCCAGGCCGTGTTGGCGCCGGCCTCGGGGTGGGCAATCTTGGCGTCCAGCATATCGGCCATCAGGTCCGGCATCGCCCACATGCCCTTGCCAATCTGGGCGCACCCCTGAAGCCCGCAGGCCAGACCAATATCGACGTTCCAGTCCTCATAGGCGCCGATCCAGGCTGCGCTCTTCATGTCACCCTTGCGGATCATCGGACCGGCTTCCATGGAGGTGTGCATCTCATCGCCGGTCCGGTCCAGAAAGCCGGTATTGATGAACACAACCCGGGCGCTGGCGGCACGAATGCATTCTTTCAGGTTTACGGTCGTGCGCCGCTCTTCGTCCATGATGCCCATTTTGAGGGTGTTCGGCGCGAGCCCCAACATGTCCTCGACGCGGGCGAACAGGTCGTTCGCGAAGGCAACTTCATCGGGCCCGTGCATCTTGGGCTTGACGATGTAAACGGAGCCCGCCCGGCTGTTGCGGATCGGGCCTGCGCTCTGGAGGTCATGCATTGCAATGAGCGACGTGATCGCCGCGTCGAGAATGCCCTCAGGCACTTCATTGCCGTCGCGGTCATAGGCGGCGTCAATGGTCATCAGGTGGCCGACGTTGCGGGTCAGCATCGCGCTCCGCCCGTGCAGGATAACGTCGCCGCCGTTCGGCCCGGTGTATAGGCGATCCCGATTTAGCGTGCGCTCTACCGGCTTGCCGCCCTTGTCGAAGGTTGTCGTCAGGTTGCCCTGCATCAGACCAAGCCAGTTGCGATAGACCGCGACCTTGTCGTCCGCATCCACGGCTGCAATGGAATCTTCGCAATCCATAATGGTTGAGACGGCTGACTCCAGTATCAGATCGCTTACGTGGGCACCGTCGCTCTTGCCGATGGGATGATCGGCGTTGATGGCAATTTCAATGTGCAGGCTGTTGTTGACGAGAAGAATTGCCGATGGCGCATCGGGTGCGCCACGATAACCGGCGAATTGGCTCGGGTCAGCCAGACCGGTCTCTTCGGTACCGTTGCGTGCAACGACGAGCGCGCCGTCGAATATTTGGTAACTGCTGGCATCCGCATGTGAGCCGTTGGATAGCGGCGCAGCGCGGTCAAGGAAGTCACGGGCCCAAGCGATGACCTTTGTGGCACGCGCCGGGTTGAAACCGCCGGCGCGACTGGCGCCATCATCCTCGGGTATGGCATCAGTGCCATAGAGCGCATCGTAAAGGCTGCCCCATCGTGCATTGGCGGCATTCAGCGCGTAGCGGGCGTTCATTACTGGGACGACGAGCTGCGGCCCCGCGATTGAGGCGAACTCAGGGTCGACGTTGTCGGTTGTGACGGCAAAGGCGTCGCCCTCCGGCACAAGGTAGCCGATCTCTTTCAGGAAACCCTTGTAGCTGGCGGCATCATGCGGCTGGCCGCGGCGGGCCACATGCCAGGCATCTATTTTGGCCTGCAACGCGTCACGGGTTGCGAGGAGGGCGCGGTTGCGCGGTGCGAGATCATGTACCAGCGCATCAAGGGACACCCAAAAGGCGTCGGCATCAACGCCGGTGCCGGGCAAAGCTTCTTTGGTCACAAAATCATGAAGCGTTTTGGCAACTCGCAGGCCGCTGCCGTTGGTGCCGATTTCAATATATTGCGGTGTTGATGACATGAATTCCCAATACCCTGTTTTGTGCGTTGCGCTGTCGCCATTAAATGGCGTCAGGCACACCGGTTCGCATTCAGGCGAGCTGCCGGCCCGAAAGCAGGCCAGTCAATTTCGCCCGACGCCCTGCGACGGTATGTCCCGGATGCATCTGCGCAGATGTTTTGTAGCGCGACGTTTTACCTCAACGGCCACGGAATGTCGCCAAATAATACGCCTGAAAGGTTCAGACAAATATTGCTGACGGGCGCACTCACCTTGCGTGACAGCTAATGGTGTTGGTCTCGATAAATGACAACAATCAGGACCCTTGACCCGGCGGGCCGCTTGGGTTGGCATGACACCTGATAAATCAAGAATAAAACCTTTTTACGGGAGGTTCACATGGGTGAGCGGTCGTTTTCATACCCCTACATCCCCAATTCAGTGCCTGAAATCAAACGGGAGATGATGCGGGAGGTAGGCGTCAATGACATCATGGCGCTATACGAGGAAATTCCCGAGCATCTGCGGTTCAAGGGCAAATTGAACATGCCCGATGCCATTCTCGATGAGTATTCCATCAAGCGCCATGTGTCGGACATCCTGAATAAGAACGCGAACTGCGAGGACAATCTCAATTTCCTCGGTGCCGGGTGTGCCCAGCATTTTGTACCGGCGGTGTGTGACGAGATTAACGGCCGCGGCGAATTTCTGACTGCCTATGTCGGTGAGGCCTATGCCGACCACGGTAAGTGGCAGGCGTTCTTTGAGTATTCGAGCCTCATGGCCGAACTGCTCGACATGGATATTCTGAGCGTGCCGCTTTATGACGGCGCGCAGGCAGTAGCAACATCCCTGCGTATGGCGGTGCGGGCGACGGGGCGAAAC
>JABJCZ010000116.1 GCA_018668475.1 Alphaproteobacteria bacterium
CGACATCTATCGCGAGCTCTGGACCAAGGAAGAGCCGGCATTCGACGGCAAATACCGCAGCTTCTCAAACATCTACTTTTCGCCAAAACCAGTGCAGACCCCTCACCCGCCAATCTGGGTGGGTGGCGAAAGCAAGGCGGCCATGCGCCGGGCCGTGCGCCGGGGCGATGCGTGGTACCCGATCGGTTGCAATCCCCATCACTCGCTCGATACGTTGAGCCGCTATAGTGCCTCGTTGGACACACTGAAAAGCCTGGCAGATGAAGAAGGTCGGGACATGGCCACGCTGGACCTCGCCTATTGGTCGGTCTGGACCGCCGAAGCAGGTGAGCCGATTACACTGGCGGACGGCGAGCGTATGATGTTGAGCGGCAGTGTCGACAGCATTGTCGATGACATCGGCGCGATGCAGGAACTTGGCGTCACGCAATTGCTGTTCAACTTCCTGGCAGAAACGAGCCAGGAGACACAGGATCGTATTGAGGCCTTCGCGAGCGACGTACTCAGCAAGATCAAATAGGGTCAGGTCAGACCAGATCCGGGAGACGAGTATGACGATGAAGAAAAATATGAGCATTGGCGTTGCGCAAATGGATTGCACCGTCGGTGACGTCACCGCCAACCTCAACAAGATTGAGCGGTACGCCAAGCTCGCTGCTGGTATGGGGGCCGACCTCGTCGTTTATCCGGAATGCTGTACCACCGGCTATTTTCTCGGCGATCGCATGGCGGACCTCGTGGAGCCGCCGGACGGTCCAACCGCAACCCGTATCGGTGAAATCGCCAAAGAGAACGGCTTGCACATGGCGGTTGGCAGTTACACCCGGGACGGAAATCTCATGCGAAACTCCCAGCTACTCCACGGGCCGGATGGCAAACAGATCGCGGTCTATCACAAGGCGCATCTGTTCGCCGCCGAACGCGAGGTCTGCACGCCGGGCGATGAGCCCTGCATCGCCGATACCGCGCTCGGCAAGATCGGCATGACAAT
This sequence comes from Alphaproteobacteria bacterium, assembly GCA_018668475.1. Classification (GTDB taxonomy): domain Bacteria; phylum Pseudomonadota; class Alphaproteobacteria; order UBA828; family UBA828; genus JABJCZ01. Next base: position 992 of record JABJCZ010000116.1, read on the forward strand.
TTGTTACGACCTGGTGTTTCCGGAATACGCCCGCTCGCTGGTGGATGGTGGCGCGGATTTTCTGATTAACAGCACGCATTGGTTCAATGACCTGTACCAGCGCGACGTCTGGGGCTGGGAAGGCAGTGTGACCGAGAGCATGGCCCGCACCCGAGCCCTGGAGAACGTTACCTATGTGGCCATGGCCGCGCGCGTCGGCGAAGAAACCCTTGGGCCGGAAATCGTATTTGATGCCCTTGGCCATTCATGCGTCGCCGCACCGTCAGGCAAGTTGCTCGCCTCGTTGCCCAAGGGAGAAGGCCTCGGTATTGCGCACATTGGTTTGACCGATGAGGACGAAGCGAAGTGGAAAGCCGTCGCCACCTACCATGAGGACCGCCGCCCAGCCCTCTACGCCAAAGCGACCGCATGACAGCCGAAAATACCCTGCCGCGCAATTTTGCCAACGTCGCTGAGCTGGATGAATTTCTGACCCGTCCGACAGACGCATTGACGGCCGATCTTGCGGCGACGCCCGGCGACATCATCGTCCTCGGCGCCGGCGGTAAGATGGGGCCATCTCTGGCAATTCTCGCGAAACGGGCCGCGCCGGAAAAACGTGTCATTGCCGTCGCCCGATTTTCCGAGCCGACCGTCAAGGACGCCCTTGCACAACAGGGTGTCGAGACCATCGCCTGCGATTTGCTGGACGAGGCCGCCGTCGCCACACTGCCCAAATGCGAGAACGTCATCTTCATGGCCGGGCGTAAATTCGGTGCGGAAGGCGATCTCGACTTTACGTGGGCGATGAACGCCCATGTACCTGCCATCGTTGCCCAGGCTTTTCCGTCATCACGGGTTATCGCCTTTTCTACGGGTTGTGTTTATCCGTTTGTCGACGTGACGGGACAAGGAGCGCCAGAAACCCTGCCGCCCAACCCCCCACCAGGAGAATATGCAAATTCCTGTGTTGGACGGGAGCGGATGTTCGAATATTTCTCCGGGCAGAACGATACGCCGGGCCGCCTGATCCGACTAAATTACGCCATCGATATGCGATACGGCGTGCTCGTGGATATCGCCAAGAAGGTGCGCAGTGGTGAGCCGATTGACGTCACCACCGGCCACTTCAATGTCATCTGGCAGGGCGATGCCAATGCATACGCGCTGCGCGCGCTCAGCCAGTGCACGACGCCCACCAGCCCGCTTAATGTGACCGGGCCGGAGACCGTCGCTGCGCGCTATGCCGCCGCCGCATTTGGCGAACGATTTGGCAAGGAGCCGGTACTTATCGGCGACGAGGCGGCCACGGGCTGGCTGGCCAACTCAGCGCAAGCCTTCAACTTGTTCGGCTACCCCACAGTGCCGCTTGGCCGCATGATGGACTGGATCGCCGACTGGCTGATCAATGACCGGGAGGTCTGGAACAAGGCAACCCAGTACGAAGTGCGTGATGGCGTCTATCGAGCGCCGGGCGCCAACAGGTAAGCATTGAACGATGGGCCTACACCACACTGAACTGCCCGATGATGTGCGCGCGCGCCTGCGTGCTGGCACCGCCATTCCTGCGCACCCGCTTGCGCTGGATGCCTCGCGCAAGCTCGATCCGCGCCGCCAGCGCGCCCTCAGCCGCTATTACCTCGATGCTGGTGCCGGTGGCCTTGCTGTCGGCGTGCATACCACCCAGTTCGAAATTCGCGACGTTGGGCTCTATGAGCCGGTCCTGAAACTGGCAGCAGAAACCACCGAGAGCTGGTCATCTGCCCCAACCGTCCGCATTGCGGGTCTGGTCGGCCCAACCGCACAGGCCGTAGGTGAGGCTGAGATTGCCCGTGGCCTGGGTTATCACGCCGGCCTGCTCAGTCTCGCCGCCCTCAAGGGTGCCAGCGAAGATGACATGATTGCCCATTGTCGCCAGCTGGCCGATGAAATTCCAGTTATGGGGTTTTATCTTCAGCCTGCGGTCGGCGGTGCCCCGTTATCCCACACCTTCTGGCGCCGGTTCGCCGAGATAGATAACGTTATTGCCATCAAGATCGCGCCGTTCAATCGATACGCCACACTCGACGTGGTGCGCGGCGTGGTCGAGGCGCGCGCCGAGGATCGGGTTACACTCTATACCGGCAATGACGACGCGATTATTGCCGACCTCGTCACACCTCATGCCTGGACCCGTGACGGCGAAACAGTGCTGGTCTCCATCGTCGGCGGCTTACTGGGGCACTGGTCAGTCTGGACTAAATCCGCCGTCGATCTTTGGCATGAGTCGACCGAAGCCGTGATGGACGGGCAGGTCCCGTTGGAGCTGTTGGCGCTGGGCACCCAGGTAACCGATTGCAATAGTGCGTTCTTTGATGTCGCCAACAATTTCAGCGGTTGCATCGCCGGCTGTCACGAGGTGCTGCGTCGCCAGGGGCTACTTGAGGGCATCTGGTGCCTCGATCCGGACGAGGGCCTGAGCCCGGGACAGGCCGAAGAAATTGACCGCGTCTACGCCGCCTACCCTGCCCTCAACGACGACGCATTCGTCGCTGAAAATCTGTCGCGCTGGCTCGACGACTAAAGCCGGCTCAGCATTATTCGGTAACGTTGATCACCATTTTCATCTTGGGATGGATGGCGCAGCGGATATCGATGCTGCCGACATGATCAATGGTGACGGTATCGCGATCACCCGGTTTTTGCTTCTTGATCTTGATATTCACGCCATCGGTCTTGGAATAGATATTGTGGCGAGATTTGTCGTCGTTCACGAATGTTACGGTATCGCCTGCGCTAATATTGAGCACGGCCGGTGAGAATTTTTTTCCACCTTGCGTAACAATATGGTCTTCAGCAAAGGCGCTGCCTGATACCAATACGAGCGCGCTAACGATCAAAGCGGCCAGTCGTTTCATGATGTTTCTCTCTTTATGTCTGATGCCAGTGTTCAGATGCCTCTTCGCGGGTGAACGGCCTAGGGTGACACCCGGTATTCATCCGGCAAGAACATCAGATTGTCATCGTCTTCGCCGGCAATCGTGTGACAATCATTGCAAAACTTTTGAATGTTCGCGGCATCCTGGACCGCGCCATTAGGCAAGATCATTGTGTAATACCAGTCGCCTGTGTCCGGCGATGAGCCGGCAGCTTGCTTGGCCATCAGGAACAACGGACCCACGCCAATTTTGCCGTTCGGGGAAACCACGAAACTTTCCTTCGCCGCAATGGCGCCCACCGGCATGGGGCCGCCCTCTTCGTAGAGGCCATAGTCCTGTGCCTTTGCGTTGGCATAATTGTTGACGTAGCGCATCCCGTGAGTTTCCGACAGATACGGCGCCGTCGTGTATCGCTTCCAGCCTTGATAGGCCGACGCCGCAGGCAGTCCTGACTTCGCATACGCCGCAGCAAGATCAGCCTGAACACAGTCAAATGCCGCACTCGCCTCGGCTGCTGTTAGCTCAGGCGCCGGCGCACCGCCGCAGGGACCGCATGCACCGCACGGGCCACATGGGTTAGCCGCAGCGCAGGGATTGGCCCCAGCGCAAGGATTGGCCGCCGCGCACGGGTTGCAGGGATTACAAGTGGCGCAAGGATTACACCCGCCGCTCGGCCCGCAAGGGGGTTTCGCTGCACACGGATTGCAGCCTGCAGCGAGGCGAGGCACAACACATTTGGTGGATGCGCCGCCAGCCGCACAGGGTCCACAGGCACCACACGGGCCACACGGGCCACACGGGCCACACGGGCCACAGGGGTTTGCCGCAGCACACGGGTTGCACCCACCACATGGACCGCATGTATTTGCTGCGGCACATGGATTACAGGGGCGACACCCACCGCACGGACTTGCCGCGCAGGGATTGGCCGCGCAGGGATTACATGCGCCACATCCGCTGGCGAGCTGGATCGGCATCAGATATCCGCTAAATGTGTGCCCTGCGGGCTCAACCGGGGCCGGTCTCGGCTGCGCCGTTGGGTTATCGCGCGGTCCGGTGTGACCCGCCTCAACAGGCGACACCGCGGACGACATAACCACAATGCCGAGTGCGACTGACACAGCTGTGCCAGCCAGAAAATGAGATTTTCCGACCTGCTTCCCCATAACTCTTTGTACCTTCCCAAAATTTGCGCTGCCCGCCCAAACGGGCTGATATTTGCCCAACGCTCCTCAACGTCAGGTCGAAACCGAGTATGCGTGACAATTGATCTACGCCATTTCACATCTGCGTCAGCCATTTCACATCTTCGTCAACAGCGCCCTTCACATCTCCACAAACAGGACCGAAATAGCGGAAAATCGGCGGAAAATCAGTGATTTGTAATGTTAATAAAATTTCATGTTGTTAATGCCACTTATTAAAAAATCACCTTTTTAAACACTTTTTTACCCATTTCTGTCGCAATCCGACAAATACGGCTGGCGTGTCTTGTTGGTGACCTCGCAGAACCTTGAGGGTCACTTCTTGTCCACACCAAATACAAATGACTTGCCTTGGCGCGGCACCTGATTGCTGCCACTGGCGGCACAGAAATGACGACTAGACGGGAGGGGAATGACAATGCGAATTCGCGGAAAACTGATCTTGGGTTTCTCGGTCATGATATTGTTGACCGGTGGAATGGGCTACCTGGCGATCACGAGCATTCAGGAGACCACGCGCCAGACCAGCGAAGTTTTTGAGTTTCCGCTGATGTCGAGCAACTTTGCGCGCAGCGCCCAGGCCAATTTTGTGCGGATGGATCGCGCTGACCTGCAAGCCCAGCATTCTGTCACCGCTGAGCAGACAGAATCTGAAATCGAGCTTGCACAGGAGTTCGACAGTCTCATTCGCGAGGATCTCGAAATTGTCGCTGAGCGCCTGCGCCATGATGATGGTACAGCCGTAATTGCGAATATCGTTGCCGGCCTCGACAGCCTGACCTCAAGCCGCAATGACTTTGGCGCAGCTAATATCGAAGCGCGCGATGCGGTATTTGAAGACACCAACGAACAACTCGAACTCCTCATCGAACTTGGTGTTGAGGAGGGATTCGATTACCTGACCGCCTCCCAAGACATGGCAGACCGAGTAATGACCACCAATTTGTTCGCTATCGGCATCACACTGGGTATCGGGGTGCTTATCGCGCTTTTACTGGCGCGCATCATCGCCCGCCCGACTGCCGCCATTGCCGCCGCGACAACTCGCCTCGCTGAAGGGGACACATCATTCGAAGTGCCGGCGACCAAGCGAAACGATGAAGTCGGTGATCTTGCGCGGGCGCTGGAAGTTTTTCGTCAAACCGCCATCAAGATCGAGACGATGAATATTGAGCGCGAAGCCACGCGCAGCGAGAATGAGCACAAACGCAAGCGCGAGCTGAAGACAATTTCAGATGAATTCGACGCTGAGCTTCGTTCAACAGTGAGCTATGTCGCCAATCAGTCAGACGGCATGCGCGATTCCGCTTCCGAAATGAGCACAGCCATGGTCCGCGTTGGTGAACGCGCTCGGGCCGCCGACGACGCTGCCCGGCTGGCGACGGAGAGTGTCGATGCGGTTGCCGCCGCAGCTGAAGAACTCTCGGCCGGAATCAACGAGGTCGCCAGCAATGTTAGTCAAGCCGCCGATACGTCGAGCCAAGCCGTGAACGAAGCGAACGAGACCAATGCGACGGTCCAGCGATTGGCCGGCGCAGCAGCCAAGATCGGCGACATCATTCACTTGATCAACGATATCGCGACACAAACTAATCTCCTTGCGCTGAATGCCACGATCGAAGCTGCGCGAGCTGGCGAAGCCGGCAAGGGCTTTGCGGTCGTCGCCGGTGAGGTCAAAATGCTGGCCAATCAGACAGCCTCGGCAACCGACGAAATTGATACGCATATCACAGAGATCAGCGCCGAAATCAAACGCGCCGTCGATGCAATTCAGGTGATCTCGGGGACCATCGGCAAGATCAGCGATTCCAGCATGACAATCGCCGCTGCCATGGAGGAGCAGAGTGCCTCAACCGCCGAGATCAGCAATCGCGCGCGGGATGCCGCCGACGGCAATCAGAAAGCGTCGGCCAGCATTGCCGAGATGGCGTCGGAAACGGCCCGCACAACAGAGCTTTCCAACTCGGTCAACGCCGCAGCCAGCGCCGTCGCCACCCATGTTGTGGATATGCAGTCGGAACTATCAGACAAACTGCGCAACAGTCTGGCGGGCTAGCTGTCGGGTCCGCATCCCGGTGAATATTCCGGCGAGCCATCAGACGCACAAGCACAACACAGTCCGGCAAGTTCAATTGTTGTTTGCCGTGTCCTGAATTTGTTCTGCTCTGCCCAACTGCCCAATGGCTCAAGCGCCGCGGGTAAGGTAAATTCACTCACCGCGCCACACGCCTCGCAGATGGCGAAGGCGACTGCGCTGTCATGCTTAGCCCGGTCACAGGCAACATAGGCATTCAGGCTTTCGATGCGGTGCACCAGGCCGCTCGCGGTCAACTTCTCCAAGGCGCGATAGACCTGTACAGGCGCCCGCAACCCGTCTCCCCGCAACGCATCCAGCAGGTCATAAGCACTCATGGCGCGACCCGCCGCGACCAAATGCGCATGCACCAGACCCTGATTTCGGGTGAGGGTTTTGCCGGTCATTGGCGTGCCTGCGGTTTGGGCCGACCCGTGGCGAGGCGCAACAGGCTAAGCAGGAACAGCACCAGCGCAGCAACGACAATCGACGGCCCGGAGGGCGTATCGAACTCAAGCGACCCGTACAGCCCAGCGACGACGACAACAACGCCGAGGCCCGCCGCCAAAACAGCCATTTGCTCAGGCCCTTGGGCAAATCGCCGAGCCGTCGCTGCGGGAATGATTAACAGCGATGTGATCAACAGAACGCCAACAATCTTCATGGATATGGCGATCACGGCGGCCATGAGGATCATGAAAATCAGCCGCGAACGGGCCGGTTTCAGGCCTTCGGCTGCCGCAAGTTCCTCACTCACGGTAGCCGCCAGCAGTGGGTGCCAAATTAGGCACAAAACCCCGAGAACCACCGCACCGCCACCGTAAATTACGCCGATATCAAGGGTCGAAACAGCCAGCAGGTCGCCAAATAGATAGCTCAGCAGGTCGATCCGCAGCCACGCCATCAGCCCAACCAGTACAAGCCCGAGTGCGAGCGTGGAATGAGACAAAATGCCGAGCAACGCATCCACTGGCAGCGTTGGCCGGCGTTGCAGAATGATGAGGGCCAGCGCAGCCGCTACTGCCACACCAAACACACCGATCATGAGATTGATTTCCAGCAGGAGCGCCAGTGCCACGCCGAGCAATGCCGAATGCGCCATGGTGTCGCCGAAATAGGCCATCCGCCGCCATACGATGAAGCAGCCCAACGGGCCCGCAACAAGTGCCACCCCGATACCGGCGATCAATGCACGAGAAAAGAAATCGTCAAACATCGGGGCGGCCGTCCGGCGGCACATCTGCCGACGATTTATGCTCGCTTTGCGCGGCTTCTAGCGGTACCACCCGGCCATCGGGCAGATGTGTGTGATCATGATGATGCTGATAGACCGCCACGGCATCCGCCGCGCGCGGCCCGAATAACCGCAAGTATTCCGGATTGGATGCCACAGATTTAGGCGTGCCCGAACAACACACGTGGCCGCTCAAGCAGATAACGGTGTCGGTTTGCGCCATGACGATATGGAGGTCATGGGAAATCAGCAGGATGCCACAGCCCTGCCGGTCCCGAATGTCGCGAATAAGTTCGTAGAGCGCTATCTCGCCGGCAAAATCAACGCCTTGCACGGGCTCATCTAGTACCAGCAAATCAGGCCGACGGATAATGGCCCGCGTCAGCAATGCCCGCTGGAACTCACCGCCGGACAAATGCTGGACTTCGGCACGGGCCAGATGTCGAATACCGACATCGTCAAGCGCGGCATCGATATCTCGGGCGCGATGGCGACCGGTCAATGACATCAGACGACGTACGGTAAGTGGCAAGGTCCAGTTGATATGTAGCGTTTGTGGCACATACCCGACACGCAGTCCCGAAACGGCGCTTACGTTCCCCTCGTCCGGTTTGAGATTGCCGAGAATAACTTTGGCGGTCGTGCTCTTGCCGCTACCGTTGGGCCCGATCAGGGAGACGATCTCGCCGCGCCTGATTGCCAGATCAACACCGCGAATAAGCCACTTGCCGCCGCGATAGACGCCAAGATCACCGCCACTAACCAGAATCTCGATCTCAGCCGGCGACGCGATGTCGGGCGCAATTTGCTGCACTGGTAGAGCCCTCTTGCGTAGAGAATGACAAAACGTAATTATATTACATAACACTATTGTCCGGACGAAATCCAATGATCAGACGATTACCGACGCGGTTCAGGCGAGTGGCACTTGTCGCGGCGCTTATAGCGCTTGTCGCGACCACCACGCCGTCGGTGCGCGCTGGCGATCCGATCGCCGTCGTGGCGACGCTGCCGCCGGTTCACGCGCTAGTGGCAGCCGTTATGGGAGATACCGGCGCGCCAAAGCTGCTAATTCGCGCCGGGGCATCGCCTCACGCCACAACCCTGGCACCTTCCGCCGCGCAGGCACTGGAAGAGGCGCACATCGTTTTCTGGGTCGGGCCTAAGATGGAGACGTCACTGGTCAGCGCGATGAGAACGCTGCCCACCAATGCCCTGATGGTACCGCTCATTGAAGCTGCTGGTCTTGAACATCGCTCATACCGCGGCCACGGCCCCCGGA
>JABJCZ010000117.1 GCA_018668475.1 Alphaproteobacteria bacterium
ATCGGGGCGGCGGTCGGCGCTGCTGCATCCGGTCTGCGTCCGGTAGCCGAGTTGATGTTTATCGACTTCATGGGGGTCTGTTTTGATCAGATTTTCAATCAGGCAGCCAAGTTCCGTTACATGTTCGGCGGCAAGGCGGAAACACCGGTGGTGATTCGCACCATGTATGGCGCCGGCTTGCGCGCTGCGGCTCAGCATTCGCAGTGTCTCTATCCGGTATTCACACATATTCCAGGTCTCAAGGTGGTCACACCGGCCACCCCGTATGACGCCAAGGGCCTGTTGATCCAGGCCATTCGTGACAACGACCCGGTGATCTTTTGCGAGCACAAGGCCCTTTACACAATTGAGGGTGATGTGCCGGAAGAGCCATATGTGGTGCCGTTTGGCGAAGCCAACATCACTCGCGAAGGCGATGATGTAACCATTGTGACCCTCGGGCGCATGGTACATGTGGCCAACGAAGCCGCAGATGCTATGGCAAAGGACGGGGTCAGCTGTGAAGTGGTTGATCTTCGCACGACATCGCCGATGGATACCGACACGATCATCGAGAGTGTCGAGAACACTGGCCGTCTCGTTGTGTTGGATGAGTCTACACCACGGTGCAATATTGCGACTGACGTTTCAGCCATCGTCGCCCAAGAGGCATTTGCGTCTCTCAAGGCGCCGATCAAGATGGTCACCGCACCGCATACACCGGTACCGTTCTCGGATGCGTTGGAAGATATGTATATCCCTGGCGCTGATCAGGTTTGCGAAGCCGTCAAAAGCGTCATGGGGGCCTAACTGATGGCAGACGGAATCCACGCCATCACGATGCCCAAGTGGGGCCTCGCCATGACAGAAGGCAAGCTCGGAGACTGGATCGTCGATGAAGGTGACGAAATTGCATCCGGCGATGAGCTGCTGGAAGTCGAAACCGAGAAGATAACTGGTGCCGTCGAATCATCGCTCAACGGCACCATTCGCAAGCTTGTTGGTGAAACTGGCGAAACCCTGACGGTCGGCGCGCTGCTTGCCGTCGTCGCCAATGACGATGTGGACGACGCGGCGGTTGATGCTTATGTCGCTGAGTTCCAGGCCAACTATGTTCCGCCCGAGCCGGAAGAAGAGGGCGAGGGTGCGGGCACAGAGACAGTCGAAGTCGGTGGCCGGCAGATCCGTTATTCATGTCGCGGTGAAGGTGGCACGCCTGCCATCCTCATTCACGGCTTTGGCGGTGACCTCAACAACTGGTTGTTCAGTCATGATGCCCTGGCTGAAGGGCGCGCGGTCTATGCGCTCGACCTGCCTGGTCACGGGGCATCGTCCAAGGATGTTGGTGAAGGCTCGCTTGCGTTCTTTGCCGGCGTGCTGGGCGATTTCATGGCGGCGCTCGATATCGAAAAAGCCCATCTGATCGGGCACTCGATGGGCGGTGGCGTTGCGCTCGCGTTTGCGGTTGCCAATCCGGGCAAGGTTGCCTCGCTGGGTTTGATTGCCAGTGCCGGACTCGGCGCCGAGATCAACGGTGAGTATCTTGCCGGTTTTGTTGCCGCCGACCGACGCAAGGACATGAAAGCACAGGCAAAACAGCTCTTCGGTGATGAGGGCCTTGTTACCCGGGCGCTGGTCGAGGATCTGTTGACCTTCAAGCGGACGGACGGTGTGCCCGAAGCGCTGCAGGCCATTGTTGATGCGTTTGCACCGGGGGGCACCCAGGCGAGCGTTCTGCGGGACCAACTCGGTGATGTGTCAGTGCCGGTGCTCGTGATCTGGGGTGCAGCGGACCGGATTGTGCCGGCCAGCCATGCTGAAGGTCTGCCGGGTTCGGTTAAGACACTGGTGGTTGCCGACAAGGGCCACATGGTCCAGATGGAGGCCGCCAGCGAGGTCAATCGTGCTCTTGCTGACCATATGGCCTGAGTCTCGGTAAATACATTTGGTTGGCCCGAACGTGCATAACCTCGATCCGGCGTCCCTGAGACACTATGTAGGGACAGGTATGGTGCACATTGGAGTTTGGGCATGAGTACAAAGCAGACTGAAACGGCGGCGGCCGGGCCGCCTTTCTTCTGCGGCGACCTTGATATTCGTATCGCCGCTGATGGCACATGGTTCCATGACGGCGGACCCATTGGCCGAAAACCCCTTGTAAAGCTTTTTGCCGGCGTCCTACGGCGTGAGGATGACGGCGATTACTGGCTCGTCACGCCGGTGGAACGTGCCCGCATCCGGGTGGAGGATGCGCCGTTTCTCGCGGTTGAAATGCAAATAGAGAATGCCGGACGGGATCAGGTGCTGCGGTTTCGCACCAATCTTGATGACGACATTACCGCCGGTCCCGAACACCCCATAAATTTTCGCGCCCGTCCGAATGGCGAGCCCGCGCCCTATGTGCGCGTGCGCGGCGCGCTGGATGCCCTGGTGGTTCGCTCTGTCTACTATGATCTGGCGGATATTTGCGTGGTTGAAACCGTCGACGGCACGCCCATGACCGGGGTTTGGAGCAGTGGCGAGTTTTTTCCGTTTGAAGCGGTGGCAGCAGATGAAACCGCGCTGGATGAGGCCTGATGCGCCAGGCCATCCACAGCAAAGTTGTTGCGTCCGCACCCGGTGCGACGAACGAAGCATGGGCTGATGTGATCGCGGCGGCAGAGGCCGATCCTCATGCCCGTATCCCGGGCTCACTCCGCCATGATCATCAGCCTGACGTGGACGTGGCGCTCAGCGTCAAAATCAAATCCGCGGCTGTGCTGGTGCCGCTGGTGACGCGTGGGAACGGTTTTACGGTGCTGTTGACGCGTCGGCCTGAGCACTTGAGTGAGCACCCCGGTCAGGTCAGTTTTCCCGGCGGGCGGGTCGAGCCGGAGGACCGTGGCCCGGTTGAGACCGCGTTGCGTGAAACAGAAGAAGAGGTCGGGCTGCCGCGCGCGCGGGTCGAGGTCGCGGGCCGGCTCGAGAATTATCTCGTTGGCACCGGTTACCGTGTTACGCCGGTGGTTGGCTTCGTCGATCCGCCGGCAGCCTATGCGCCAGATGCGACTGAGGTCGCCGAAGTGTTTGAGGTTCCGCTCGAATTCGTTCTCGATCCGGCCAACTATAGGCGGGAGAAAATTCGTACCCCGGTATTTGAGCGCCATTTTCATGTGCTGGAACATAATGGTCACGTTGTCTGGGGCGCGACCGCCGGCATTCTGGTAAACTTGCGGGATATCTTGAACGCCCCTGAGTAGTGAACGCGTCTTTACGAGGTTAACCGTGCTGCGATCCTCTCTTATTCATCTGCTGTTTTTGTTCGCGCCGACCATAATTTATGTCGTCTACCTGATGGCGTCGCGCAAGGTTGACCTCAGCAAGGGCCAACGCGGGCAGGCCATGCGCCAGCTGCCGTGGATTCCGCTCCTGGGCGTTGGCCTTGTGCTGGTAGTGGCGTCATTGGTGGCGCTGGCTTTCTCCGAGGGCGGGGACCCCGGCCAAACCTATTTCCCGCCCACACTTGAAGACGGCAAAATCGTGCCGGCGCGGGTCGAATAGGCCTGGGTCGTGGAACCTGCACGAACTCTGGACCCGTTGCCGACGTGGATGGTTGCGCCGGCGACCCGTCGTGTCGTTGATGCACTTTCAAAAGGCGGCGCTGAAGTGCGCTTTGTCGGTGGCGGCGTGCGCGATGCGCTGCTGGGTCGGCCGGTGGCCGATATTGATATTGCGACACCCGAACCGCCAGAGACCGTCATCGATCGTCTTCACAGCGCCGATATCCACAGCATCCCGACCGGCATCGCGCATGGCACCATAACGGCGGTGATCGACGGCCAGCATTTCGAAATTACGACCCTGCGGGTCGATGTTGAAACCTTTGGCCGTCATGCCGAGGTCGCCTTTACGGATGACTGGACAGAGGATGCCGCGCGCCGCGATTTCACCATGAACGCGCTGAGTTGCCGCGCCGATGGAGCCGTATTCGATCCCTGGGGTGGAATTGCCGATCTGGAGGCCGGGCATGTTCGTTTTGTCGGTGAGGCCGAAAAACGCATAGAAGAAGACCATCTCCGCCTACTGCGGTTTTTTCGGTTTCATGCCTGGTATGGCCATGGGTTGCCGGATGAAGCTGCGTTGGCGGCTTGTGCCAAATGGGCGGCATCAATTGCCAAATTGTCCGGTGAGCGGCTGCGGGTCGAGACCCTGAAACTTCTTGCTGCACCTGATCCGGCGCCGGTGGTGGACTTGCTGGCGACGACCGGTGTGCTCGCTCATCTGTTGCCTGGCGCTACAGCGTCGCCCCGGCTCGCCGCACTGGTCAATACCAATGCTGCTGGGAGCGCCGACCCGGTTTTGCGGTTGGAGGCGTTGATCGGTGATGCGGACGTTTCGGCCATTGCCGAACGGTTTCGATTTTCGAATGAAGATGCGGCCAGGCTGACGTCGCTCGCTCATCCGACAGTTGTTGTGGTATCGGGTGACGACGAGATTTTGCGTCGAGCTAACCTCTATCGAGTTGGCGGCGAGCAATATCGCGATCTGGTTCTGCTTGCCTGGGCTGATGCAGGCGGTGCAGGTGCTCCTGAATCGGCGTCGTTTGAGGCCATGTTGGCGGCGGCAGATGCGTGGCAGCCAATTTCATTACCGGTTCGTGGTGCCGATGTTCTGGCGCTTGGCGTGGCAGCAGGGCCTCGCGTTGGCGAGCTGCTTGAGGCCGTCGAGGAATGGTGGATCAAGGCTGATTTCAGGCCTGACCGCGAGAACGCGTTGGAAAAGCTGACTGCCCTCGTCGCTGACGACTAGGTGACCTGACTCAGTTCGAGGACTTGGTCAGCCGGCCCTCGACCATGCGCGTCGTCTCGCCGCTGCGGACACTGACAAAGGTCAATTCCATGCCGAGGTCCGTCAATTTGCGACGATAGGTCTGGACGGCGTAATTGCCATCATCGGCAATGGTCAATGAATGGACCATCAGAGAAGTATCCTCGATATACGCCCATGCAGCCGGCCCGCCGGCCAGTGGATCTATAGCGTCGCTAGCGTGCCAGATTCCCGGTCGCCCGCTTGGTACAAACGTGAGCGACGCGGATTTACGTCTGATTTTGGGCTCGTCCGGCGTGCCGCCTTCGCGCAGAACAGTGGTCCAGGAAATGTCGAATCCGTCGCCGGCGGGCACGATGGTGATGTCAAAGTCCCGCACCGTCAGGCCGAAGTAGTCGCTGGCTTCAGTTCTTGAAATTCCGGCGCCGACAAAATGTCCGCGAAAAGCCTCAATCCCGATATCGGCCGCAAGGACGCTGCGACCGGATGCGATCAGCGTTATGCCAAGAAACAGCCCGACGGTTGCCGCTATCAGCCAGTTGTGGCGCGCGCGTCTTGTATGATTGGCGTTCTGTCGGGTCACGGGCATGGACATGGGGTCTCTCCAGCAGGATTGGGTCGTCAGCTTAACCGAAACAGGCGGCTCATGGCCACTTTGCCTCGGGTGGCATGGACATAAGTATCGCCTCGACGTTGCCGCCGGTTTTCAGGCCGAACTGGGTGCCACGATCGTGCAGCAGATTGAACTCCACGTAGCGACCGCGCCGTATGAGTTGGTGTTCGCGTTCCGCGTCCGTCCACGGCTCGTTCATATGGCGCGCGACGATTTGTGGATAGGCGGTCAGGAAGGCGCGGCCAACATCCTGTGTGAACCCGAGGTCCGCCTCAAAGTCGCCGGTATTCAGGTAATCGTAAAAAATACCGCCGACGCCGCGTGGTTCATTACGGTGTGGGAGGAAAAAATATTCGTCACACCACTCTTTGAAGCGCGGGTAATACGCAGGGTCGTGAGCGTCGCACGCCTGTTTGAACGCCGCATGAAATGCCGCTGTATCGTTGTCGTTCGGCACCATCGGGGTCAGGTCGCCACCGCCGCCAAACCATCGTTTGGTGGTGACGATGTGCCGTGTGTTCATGTGCACGGCTGGCACCTTTGGTGAATGCATATGAGCAACCAGAGAGATACCGCTGGCCCAGAACCGAGGGTCGTTATCGGCACCCGGCACGGCTGCACGAAACTCCGGCGAAAATTCGCCGTGGACGGTCGATACATTGACCCCCACTTTTTCAAACACACGCCCTCGCATGACCGACATCTCGCCGCTGCCGCCTCCCTGGCGTTCCCACGGTGTGCGCTCGAAGCGACCCGCCAGTTGACCGTGGCCGGTGCCCGTCAACGTGTCCTCCAACTGCTCGAAGGCTGCGCAAATATCATCACGCAAAGCGCGAAACCAGGTTTCGGCGCGGGCCTTTTCTGCCTCGGTCGAGGCGCCCTCGGGAAGCTCGGGGGCAGGGCGTTTGGTCATGGAGTTTCTCCGGGAAACTGATGGGTCTGGCGCAGCGCTTCGCCTGTTACCATGGCGAGCGCCACCGCCACATTAACTGACCTGAGCCCGGGTTGCATCGGAATGAGCACTTCCGCGTCAGCCGTATCGTGCACGTCCGCGGGTACCCCGGCGCTCTCGCGTCCGACCATCAGCAAATCATCCGGCCTGAACGCGAAGTCGATATAGGGGGTTGTCGCCGCAGTCGTCAGCAGGATCAAGCGCGATCCCGCGTGGCTTGTCGTGCGGGCGGTCTCAAATGCCAGCCATGTCGGGTGACGGGTAACGTCAACAAGGTCGATATAGTCCATGGCAGCGCGGCGCATGGCTTTGGCGTCCCATGGGAAGCCACAGGGCTCCACGACATCTACTGGCAGGCCGAAACATGCGGAGAATCTGAGAATAGTGCCGACATTGGGCGCAATATCGGGCTGAAAAAGGACAATTCGCATGATTTTTCCGGGTTGGATGGGGTGATTGGCAGCATCGGCGGCAGCGCGGTCAAGAGTGCCAGTCTACCCGCCATATTGTGTGTGGTCATAGGTTCTTGCCCTCTCACGCGGCCCATGCTACCCCTCGCACCGTCCGTTGCGCAGAGGTGTGTGCGGGCGTGCGGCTATTCGGCCGCAATCTGCCGATTGGAGGCGCATTGTGGCGCTCTGAATGGCAGAATATCGCGAAGACGGATCAGCAAACGAAGGGTCTGATCATGGCAGAAACGGCGCCAAACAGCGACCAGACATCGCCGCCGGAAGACGAGACTCGCCGTGACTTCCTCTTGCTTGCCGCTGGCGCAATGGGCGCCATGGCAACCATCGGGGTCGTCTGGCCATTAATTGAAACCATGAACCCCTCCGCCGATGTTTTGGCGCTGGCGTCCACTGAGGTCGATATTTCAGGTATCGAGGAAGGCCAGACGATTACAGTCATGTGGCGCGGCAAGCCGGTCTTTATCCGGCATCGCACCCAGGCTGAGATCGACGCCGCCCGTGCCGTGAGTCAGGACGATCTGAGTGATCCACAAAATGATGAAGCCCGGGCGACCAAGCCCCAGTGGCTGATTCTGGTCGGGGTCTGCACGCATCTGGGCTGTATTCCGCTCGGTAACAAGATTGGCGACCCGAAAGGTGATTTTGGCGGCTGGTTCTGCCCGTGTCACGGATCGCACTACGACACCTCGGGCCGGATTCGCCAGGGACCGGCGCCGCGTAATCTCGAAGTGCCGGGTTACGAATTCCTGGACGATTCACTCGTCAAGATCGGTTGAGGGAGAGTTCGAGAATGAGCACCCCGGTTCCGCAGAACAAAATCGTCCAATGGATTGAATACCGCCTGCCGGTATTCAGCTGGACCATCGCGCATGGCATTGATTATCCGGCGCCGCGCAATCTGAACTACTGGTGGAACTTCGGTTCCATGGCATTGTTGATGCTGGTCATGCAGATCGTGACCGGCATTTTTCTGTCTATGCACTACACGCCGCACGTTGACCTCGCCTTCGATTCGGTTGAGCACATCATGCGTGATGTGGAATGGGGCTGGCTGTTGCGTTATGCGCACGCCAATGGCGCGTCGATGTTCTTCGTCGTCGTGTTCGTCCACATATTCAGAGGGCTCTATTACGGCTCCTACAAGGCGCCGCGCGAGATCCTCTGGTGGTTCGGCGTCATTCTGTTGCTGTTGATGATGGCGACGTCCTTCCTGGGTTATGTGCTGCCGTGGGGCCAAATGAGCTTCTG
>JABJCZ010000118.1 GCA_018668475.1 Alphaproteobacteria bacterium
GAGGCTGGACGCACGGTGATGAATGAGGCGGGAGTCGTGACCATATCTTTGATCCATGCTGAATCGGACCAGTTATTCCACTCGCGCAACCCTTTTGCGGCCGGCGGCGTTTACGAGGATCCTGCAACGGGGGCTGCCGCTGCGGCGCTGGCCGGCTACCTGCGCGATATCAATTGGCCTCATGGTGGGTGCATAGACATCGTGCAGGGAGAAGACATGGGCATGAAATCGTTGCTCCGCGCTGAATTCTCAGACGTTGCGGGCAGTTCTATTCGTGTCTCCGGGGCTGCGCGTGTGATGTAGGTCGGGCGGGCGATTTCGCCCTTTCGGTCCAATCACATATTCCTGACGTTCCAAGCCCAGCTTCTTCTTGATAAAAGGGGCCTTTGCGGCCCACACTCCGCCTGTTAGCTGAGCCCAGTTTTTTGCAATCTACTGAACCAGACAATGTCCGGGGAGACGCCAACATGTCCAACAACGCTGAAGCCGAATTGCTTGCGCGCGATGCCGCGCATCTTATCCACCCACTTCATAGCCAGGCAGTGCACAAGACCGGCAAAGTATGGGTTGGTGGCAAGGGCGAATTTCTGATCGACGCCAATGGCGACAAGTTTATCGATGGTCTCTCGGGCCTGTGGAACAACACGGCAGGCAATGGTCAGCGCGATCTGATTGATGCCGGCAGCCGCCAGTTGGAAGAGATGGCGTTTGCTTCCGGATATGCCGGCAGCTCCAACCCACAAGCCATCGAGCTTGGGGAAAAACTTGCGCGGATCACCTATCCCAACATCAACCATTTCTTCTTCACGTCGGGTGGTGGCGAGTCGACGGACAGCAACATCAAGATGGCGCGCTATTACTGGAAGCTTAAAGGCAAGCCGGAAAAGACCAAAGTCATCTCACGCATCTGGGGCTATCACGGCGTCACGCTGGCGGCCATGTGTGCCACGGGTATCAATGCGTATTGGCCGATGTTTGAGCCGCGGATTCCGGGTTTCGTACACATTCCGACCCCGTATCCGTATCTGTATGAGGCGCCGGAAGGGGCCAAGAGCCAGGGCATTGCAGCTGCCGATGAACTGGAGAAAGCGATCCTCGCCGAGGGCGCCGATACGGTTGCCATGTTCATTGCCGAGCCGGTGCAGGGCGCTGGCGGCGTGATCGTGCCGCAGGCGGACTACTTCCCCCGTATTCGCGAGATTTGCGACAAATACGACGTCTTGCTTGTGTCGGACGAGGTGATCACTGGATTTGGTCGTACCGGCAAAATGTTCGGTCTCGAGCACTGGGGTGTGAAACCGGACATGATCCAATACGCCAAGGCCATTACGTCAGGCTATTTCTCATTGGGCGGTATCGGCATCAGCGATGAAATCGCCGACGTTATGCATCAGAGCGGCAAGCCGTGGATGCATGCTTATACCTACAGCGCACATCCAACGGGCTGCGCCATTGCCAATGCGATGATCGATCTTATTGAGCGGGAGGACTTCCCAGGCCAGGCAGCCGAAAAGGGCAAACGCTTGTTGGTTGGCCTGAAAGACGCCATCGGTGATCACCCGAACGTTGGTGAAGTGCGTGGCCTTGGCCTTATGTGCGCCGTGGAATACGTCAAGGATCGTGGCACCAAGGAAATGTTTGATGCCGCCGACGGTATCGGCGCCCGGATCAATGCCGAAACAATACAGCGTGGCCTCTATAGCCGGGTGCGTGGCGATGCCTACCTGTTGGCCCCGCCAATTGTAACCAGCGAAGCGTCAATTGATCGGATCGTCGAGGTTGTCGCAGAATCCACCAAGGCGGTTCTGGGTTAGACCACAAACAAAGCGGGCTCCATCGGGGAGCCCGCTTTTATGTGCCGGTTGGCCGCAGGCGGCTGGAGCACATCTGTCGTCGGGCAGTAGCGATGCGCTGTTGCAGTAGGAGCTACAGTACTTCGTGTACCGTATAGCGTGGCCCGATGGGCAGACGCTCCCCGATGCCAACCGCGACTATGCCGTTCAGCCACGCGTATTTCTCTGACGCCGTTTCAAACAACGGCGCAATCCGGAAGTAATATTCGGCGGGGTCGACCGTCTCGCCGTCATTCAGGCGTTTCATCACATTTTCCGGCCCATGGCGCACACCGCGATACGTCATGTAGATACGCTCATTGTCGTCGGTTTCCAGCATCAGGCGGACATCCAGCGCGAGCGAGCCATCGGCGCGGGTCAGCGCCCAGTCCCCGCCGCCAGGCAGAATTTTTCCGCGCACCCGGTCGCCTTCAACGGGCCCGCCAGTGACCATGATTATTTTTCGGCCACCCAGCGGGGTGTTGCCGTCGAGTTGCGGCGTCTCAATATGGGCGGTGAACGTCAACAGATGACGGAAACGGGGCTCCAGCATGGCTTATGCTCCTTCGAAGCTGACAGCTTGCGCGAGTTTAATGCCGGCACCTCAGAACCATGACGCAGGCGTGTCTGCACAGGTGGTATCAATCTGGTTCAGCAACTCGGTCAACTGGTTGACCCGAGGCAGTTCGTAGCGGCAAAAATAGTGACACACCTGCACTTTCCCTTGCAGGTAGTCGGGGTCGCCGTTGCCGGCATCCAGCATACGCTGCGCGACGATGGCTTGCCTCAACCATTGCCAGGCGATGACAACCTGGCCCATGGCGTCGAGATGTAGCGACGCATTAGCCAGCGCCAGGTTTACGTCCCCAGCCTGCATCCGGGCCAGCAGCAGGGCGCTGGTATGGACCACCGCGTCGAGATGGGTGGCCAATGCGTCGGCGTGGGGCCTCAGCACCTCGTCGTCGCTGGCGGTGGCGCCGGTGGAGCGAATTTCTTCAGCCAACAAGTCGAGGCCTCGGCCATCGGACATGGCGAGTTTGCGGCCAAGCAAGTCCAGTGCCTGAATGCCGTTGGTTCCCTCATGGATCGGGTTGAGCCGGTTGTCGCGATAGTACTGCTCCACCGGATAATCACGGGTGTAGCCGTATCCCCCCATGATCTGAATCGCCAGATCATTGGCCCGCGGGCCCCACTCCGATGGCCACGCTTTGCAGATCGGCGTCAACACATCGAGCAAGAGTGACGCATTGGCGGCCTGTTTGGGCGGCGCGGTGCGCTCATCGTCCATCAGTTTGGCGGCATGCAGGCAGAGTGCCATGCCGCCCTCGGCATAGGCGCGCTGGGCCAATAACATGCGCTTGACGTCGGCATGCTCAATGATGGCGACCGGCGGCGCTGCCGGGTCCTTGCCGCCGGGATGGCGGCCTTGCGGGCGGTTGCGGGCATAATCCAGTGAATGCACATAACCGGCGTGGGCCAGCATGGCGGCGCCAAGGCCGACGCCAATGCGCGCTTCGTTCATCATCTGGAACATGTATGTGAGGCCGCGGTTTGCCTCACCAATAAGTTCCCCTTCGCAGGCGTCATTTTCACCAAAGCGCAGGATGGTCGACGTGGTGCCGCGGTAACCCATTTTGTGAAGCAGGCTCACCAAATGCACATCGTTGGCCGCCGCCGGCTCGCCCCCCGTATCGAGGCGGAACCGGGGCACGATAAAGAGTGAGAGCCCCTTCACGCCGGGTGGAGCGCCCTCGATGCGGGCGAGAACCAGATGAATAATGTTGTCCGAAAGTTCATGCTCTCCGCCCGAAATCCACTGCTTGACCCCGCTGATGGCGTAGCGACCATCTGCGGTCGGCCGGGCGGAGGTCGTGATATCGGTCAACGACGAGCCGGCCTGGGGTTCCGAGAGGCACATGGTGCCAAAGAAGCGCCCCGACAGCATCGGTGGCAAGAATCGGGATTTCTGATCATCACTGGCAAAGCGCGCCAGCAAATTGCCGGCGGCGATGGTCAGAAACGGGTAGGCGACGGTTGCAATATTGGCCGCCTGAAAAAAAGCAAAACATCCCTGCACGACCGCCCAAGGCAATTGCAGCCCGCCTAGTGCGTCATCGTGATGGGCGCGCAGAAAGCCGGCGTCGGCGAAGGCACCCAGCGCCGGTTTGACGCCAGACACAGTTTGCACAGCGCCATCCACAAGCCTAGGTTCGTTGAGGTCGGCCTCCCTGTTGTGGGGGGCAAAATGCTGCACGGCCATTTGCTCGGCGGTCGTCAGCGCGGCGTCCCAAATGCCGCGATCCTGGCCGTCGTAGCGTGGGCGATCGGCCAGCGTCTCAACTTCCAGCAGGTCGAACAGCAGGAATCGCAACTCCTCAGATCGGGCAAAGTTGTTCATACCGCTGTCACCCCTCGTGTCGGATACTAATTTTCACCATCAGTGCTCAACCCGCTCGATCAGTATGGCGAGCCATTGGCCGCGCCTTCGGAAATGTTATTGACACCCTATGCCTGGACATTCAGCTTGACGGACGATTTTGTATGACAAGATTGCTCCGAATGCTACAGGGTGCAGTACCGAACGTAATATCAATCGCGACAAGATCGGCCGCCGCCTATGAGTAACTCCGCTAATGCCGATGTCCGCAAGTCCGACAACGATGGTCTGGGCCGCAAGAGCCATGGCCCAAGTTCGCCAGACCGAGTTGTGCGAGCGCTGATTGACGGGTTGAAATCGGGTCGCTATGTGCCTGGTCAGCGATTGATCGAGGCCGACCTGTCCAGCGAGCTCGGCCTCAGCCGGGGGCCTATCCGTGAAGCGTTCAAGCACCTTGCGGCAGAGGGAGTGGTCAGTCTTATCCCGCACCGCGGGGCCTATATTCGCAAGCTCACCCGAAAAGATGTGCATGACATTCTGATTATTCAGGAGAGATTGACCGGCCTTGCCGCGCGTTTGGCGGCAGACAATATTGGTCAAGGCAGTAATCGGGCGCAGTTTCAAAAAGTTTACGACAACCTGATGGCGTCTCGCGATGGCACCGATGCGGCCACATTTCTTGACGTCCGCTCCCGATTCTACCGCACCTTGATCCAGATTGCGGATAACAAGGAGCTGAGCCGCCTTGCGCCGTCTTTGCAGCCACATTTGATCCGTATGCAGGTTCAACATTACCTCACGAACAAGGATCGAGAGCGGCAGTTTCAGGAATACGAGACGATTGCCGGGTTCGTATTGGGCGGCAATGGTCGCAAGGCTGAAAGCGCCATGGAACAGCACATTCGCCGCTCCCGTGTCACCATTGAGCAGTTACCGGATTCCGTGTTCGCCACAGAGGCGTAGGCTTGGCGGTTTCGCCCTACGAAATCCATCGTGTTGTGGTTATGACCTCGTCACCTTCGTCTGGCGGTGGCACATGGGCACTGCCTCCACGGCGACTTTTCGTATTGTCATATTGCTTGAGTTCGAGCCGCGCGATCTGGTTGCGGTGTACTTCGTCTGGCCCGTCGGCAAGGCGCAGCAGCCGGGCCCAAGCATAGCCATAGCCAAGCCCGTAATCCGCCGTAATTCCTGCGCCGCCAAATGACTGGATTGCCCAGTCGATGACCTGACACGCCATGTTTGGCGCCGCGACTTTGATCATCGCAATTTCTTTTCGGGCTTCCTTGTTGCCAACCGTGTCCATCAGCCAGGCGGCTTTCAGGGTAAGGAGACGGGATTGTTCAATCAGAATACGGGATTCCGCAATGCGTTCTTGCGTTACGGTCTGGTCGGCGATGGGCTTGCCGAAGGCAACGCGATCCTTGGTGCGACGGCACATCCGTTCCAGCGAGCGCTCGGCGAGGCCAATCAGGCGCATGCAATGGTGGATGCGGCCCGGGCCGAGGCGCCCTTGCGCAATCTCAAACCCACGCCCGTCGCCGAGCAACATGTTGTCAGCCGGCACGCGGACATTGTCGAACGTCACTTCGGCGTGGCCATGGGGGGCGTCGTCAAAACCAAACACGGGCAGCACCCGGCGGATGTTGACGCCAGGCCACGGCAGCGGCACGAGGATCATCGATTGTTGCTTGTGGCGGTTTGGATTGTCAGGGTCGCTTTTGCCCATCACGACAAGGATGCGACAGCGCTTGTCGAGGGCGCCTGAGGTCCACCATTTGCGACCATTGATGACGTATTCGTCGCCCTCGCGAATAATCAGGGTTTCAATATTCGTGGCATCGGACGAAGCGACTTCGGTTTCGGTCATAGCGAAGGCCGAGCGGATATCGCCGTTGAGCATCGGGGCCAGCCATTGGTCTTTCTGATCCTGCGTGCCGTAGCGGGCGAGCACTTCCATATTGCCGGTATCGGGCGCGGAGCAATTGAAAACTTCCGGCGCAAAGGGGGAGCGGCCCATTTCCTCGCAGGCCGGAGCATATTCAAGGTTGGTCAGGCCGGCGCCGAGGTCGCTTTCGGGCAAAAAGAGGTTCCAGAGGTCCGCCGCCTTGGCTTTGTTTTTCAATTCTTCCATCAATGGAATTGGCTGCCAGCGGTCCCCGTCTTCAATCTGCGCCCACATCTCCTGCTCGTTCGGATAGATGTGTTCTTCCATAAAGTCGGCCACTCGATCGCGGATATCCTGGGTCTTTTTGCTGTAACCAAAGTCCATTTTTCTTCTCCCGTTATAAACAGCGCGGAAATCACTCCTGCACGCCGTCAAAGGTGGTTCTATTCTAGCCTGAACAAAATCACTTTGTCCGACAAAATTGTCCGATAATAAGAATATTGCGGCAAGCATAGTGGGGCAGGGGAGGTTCTGAACGCCGTTCCGCAGAAGATTTATTGGTCGGGTGGCGGTCTAGACCAGCAAGGCGGCGCGCAAACGTGCCTGAAACGCCGGATCAATTCCCATCACGTGGCGCATGTAGCCGTCGATGGATCCACCTTCCTTGCGCATCGACCCAATTGACGCCATCAGGTAGTCCGGCTGCGCCGCTGTGAGCGTTTTCATGACGTCGTCGGCAATGTTGAGGTCGAGCAGATGCGATACCTCGCGCCGATAGTTGTTGGTCAGCAGGTAGTCCTCCATCACGGTGTCCAGGTCCACGCCAAGCGCCAACAATATAATTGCCGCGGCAAACCCGGTCCGGTCCTTGCCGCTGGTGCAATGCACAACGAGCGGCAACCCGGCGGGCCGCACCAGTTGCTCAAGTATGGTGCGGTAGACACCGGCGTGGTCGATGGGGAAAAGTCGGTAGTGATTAGTGACCTCCGCGTTGATCGCGGCACGGTCGGTCAATTTCCGGGCTCGGATATCAGCCAGCATTTTGCGCGTGCCGGTAGGGACAAACCCCAACGCCAAAACGTCGTGGTCGTGGTCTTCGGGCAGGTTATCGGGCGCTCTCTCGCGTTCGGTCTCAATTCGCAGGTCGATTACCGTGCGAATATTGAGTACTCGCCAGGTTTCATGATCCCGGGGCGTCAACTCCGCCAGCGAATCTGCTCGATACACTTTTTGCCATGCGACTGTGGCGCCGTCGGACGTCCTGTAGCCGCCGAGATCGCGAAAATTCGCGGTTCCTTCGAGAGGCAGCAGACGTTGAGGGTTTTGTTCAGACGCCATTGGCAAAACCTATGCGATCACGATTTCAGGAGGGCTGAATACGACGTAGACGAGCGTGATACCACATGAGATGGAAGCCGCGCCCGATTGATTCTCCCAAGAGCACCCTTGATCTTGACCACGGGAATTTCTGTTCGACGTACAGCGCGGAATATTGCGCTGCGCCGAACCCTGGAGCAGGAAAAACCGATAGACGTCTACCTGGCTGACTGAACGCCGGTCTACTGAACCAAGGGTGAGTCCGCGCCAGCCATTTCAACCCCGACTATTTCTGCCTGTCCAGCCAGCAATTGAACAAATTGCGCGCTTGCGCGCCGCCAGGCGGCCTCCTGCAAATAGTCGGCAATACGATCCTTCACCATATCAAACGGCAGAGGCCGACCCTCGATCTTGCGATCAAGGCGCAGCACATGAACGCCGTATCGGCTGCGTACCGGCACTGGGCAAAGCTGCCCCTCCTCGAGGTTTACGAGAAAGGTCTCGAATTCTGGCACGGTATCGCCACGGGTGATCTGTCCGAGGCTGCCGCCATTTTTGCCGGACTGACAGGTGGATTCGTTTTTGGCCATGGCCGCAAACTTTCCGGGCATTTTCGTCAACGTCTCGATCGCCTGTTCGGCCAATTTTATTGCGGCGGCATAAGCATCGGTGTCGCTGGGACGGGCGGCGAACAGGATGTGAGCCGGCTCATAAAGGTCGGCGCTGCGGAAACGTTGCTGGTTGTTCTCGAAGTATCGCTGACAGGTCTCCGTATCGGCCTCAGGGACGGTGATCTCCTGATCAAGCAATACCCGGATCAGGGCGTCATCATCGGTTTCCCGCTCGCCGCTTTCTGCTTTTTGCGGCGTTGCCACAATATTTTTGCGGCGGGCTTCCTGAAGTAACAGCTCCCGGATTACCAATGCTTCCTGCGCGGCCATGATCGCCGCCTCATTTGCCGGGCCCTGGTTGCGGGATTCGGCGAGCACGGCCTCTTCAGGAATAGCGGTGCCGTTGACCGAGAGAGGTGGCAGGGTGGGCGTGTCTGGCGGCGGTACTTTGAACTCTGTCATCGCTTCCATGGTTTCTACTCCGCTGCTGACATGCGATTACGACGGTCCGACCGGCGCTTCGTGCGGACGATTTGATAGCCCGGCCGCCACATGTAGCGCACCGGCGCACTAAGAATGTGCACAAGGCGTGTGAACGGGAAGAGCAGGAAGATCGTCAAACCAAGACCGAGGTGAATTTTGAATATTGGATGCACATGTTCGACGTAAGACGAGGCCATCAGATCAAAGGTGTAGAGACCGCGCGCCCATGACATGAACTTCACCATCTCGCTGCCGTCGAGGTGCCCGGCAGACAGCGGCACAGTTGCAAGCCCAAGCGCCAGTTGCACCCAGAGAATGAGAATGATGGCGTTATCCGCGAAGCTCGATGTCGCGCGAATGCGTGCGTCGAAGAACCGCCGGTGCACCAATAGGGTGGCGCCGATGATTGCAAATACGCCGGCAACGCCCCCGGCAACCATGGCCAGCACCTGTTTGAAGCCGTGCCCGATGCCAATCCAGTCGAACACTTCGATGGGTACCAGCAGCCCGCCCAGGTGTCCACCCAGGATGACGAGCACGCCGAGGTGAAACAGCAGTGAGCCGACCATCAATTGCCGCCGGCGGAGTAACTGGCTCGATCCGGAGCGCCACGAATACGGCTCCCGATCATAGCGAATGATCGATCCAACAATCATGATGGCGATAGCGACATAGGGATAAATGCCAAAAAAGAAAACTGTGTCGAGTCCGATATCCATGGCGGGGTCTCCCTAGCTTCCGTCCGAGGGTGGGGCGGTGTGATTTCCTGGGGCCGGGTCCATGCCGGCCAGCGTTGCCCGCGCGGCCGGGCATTGCCCGCCGGGTGCGGTCATCCCATCGGCGCCAGGGCCAAAGGTCACCTCGGCATCCTCCCAGGTGCGATCAAGGGCGGCGAGGTCATTGGGGTCATCATCCGGCTGGGCGGTGAGCTCGGCCAGAACTTCGGCGTCTATCTTGGCGCCGTGGGAAATAGAGAGAAGTGCCGCGAACACACTGTGATAGGGCGTATCGCGCTTGCTCAGACGTTCTTCGATAGCCGCAACGACGTGCAGGGGCTGGGCAAGAAATTCCAGCGCCTGATCCAGTGGCATGGTCGACAGAAACTCAAGAAACATGGGCAGATAATCAGGCAGTTCGCGTTTGTCCACGCTCAGGCCGTGTTCTTCATACAGGCCCAGCAGGTCTGCCATTGCCTGCCCGCGATCCCGGCTTTCTCCGTGGATATGTTCGAAGAGGTGGAGTGAGAGCGCCCGGGTCCGGTCGAACAGCAGGACGTAGCGTTCCTGCAGGTCGATCAGATCTTCCGTCGCCAGGGTGTCGATCAGTTTGCCCAGGGCCGCACGCTCGGCCGGAGGAACAAGGTTCTCAGTAGCGAGTGCGGCCTTAAGCTCGGGTCCGGCGGCACGCAGCTCATCGCTTGGGTAGGCGAGCAGATGCGACAGCACTTTGAAGGTGATCGTCATCAGAACGCCCCTTTCAATGCATTTGCAGACTTCTTGCTTGGGCTGCCGAACAGGCTCGCTTTGCTGGAGCCGTCGGAGCAGCCGTTGCTGAATCTAAAGCCACAGGAGCCGCGCAGGTCGTAGGCATCTTCACTTGTCTCGCGGTGCGCCGAGGGGATGACAAAACGATCCTCGTAATTTGCAATGGCCATGATGTGGTACATCTCCTCGATTTGCGCGCTGGTCAGGCCCACCCGGGCGGCCAGGTTCTCGTCGATCACGCCATCAATGGTCTTGGCCCGCATGAAGGCCCGCATGGCCAGCATGCGTTCAAGCCCAGAGACAACCGGTTCTTCTTCGCCAGCGGTCAGCAAATTGGCCAGATAACGCACCGGGATACGCAGCGACCGGACATCCGGAATTTCGCCGTCGACCGGTAGTTTTCCGCCTTCCGCGGCGGACTGGATGGGTGATAGCGGCGGCACATACCAGAC
>JABJCZ010000013.1 GCA_018668475.1 Alphaproteobacteria bacterium
GCACCGCTGACCGTCGTCGTCGTTTCGGCTTCAGGCCAGGCCGGCCCCAACTCCCTTGTCAACCCGCAAGCGGGCGGTCGCGTCCTGATCAATGGCCAGCGTGTCTTCATCAGCCGAGCCAGTGAAGACGACCCCGTAAATATCCCGGGCTCGGTCAATTGTCTCATAGTATTCCAGCACGTCTTCAAGCACCCGCTCGGGCTCACGCTCTGAAGGTTCGCCATACCCACCACCGCCGCTCTGGGTCCCTTTTACGACCTCACCTTTTTCAAGGCGCAGGATCACAATATTGGCCAGTTCTTCCTCCTGCCCATTCGCGCTGACCCGCCAATGCGCGCATTTTCTCCCGTCCTGCCCACCGCGCACGCCCTTGGGCGCGTAGTGTGTGCCGTCGCACGGCCAGAGGACATCCATGGCGTGCTCACGGGGACCGTAGGAGACGGCTTGCCCCGGCGCGCCGCGCCGCCGCCCGGCACCACCGCTCCCCGGCACCAGACGCAGATATCTGAACTCCATGGGATGCTTCAACTCGTCGATTTCAATCGAATCCCGATACATCAGGCCACCGACAACCGGTATCGCATACGTCACCCAGCCATCTGCAACGGGGCCGCCCGGACCACCGCTCGACGCCACGTTCAGCTGATTTACGTAGGGCTCATCGTTAGCCCGATGGTCAGCACCTGAAATCACTGCAAAGCCCGCACCCATTCCAACCCCGCCCTCGGCAAGGCCCCACCCTTCGCCGATCTGCGCAAATGCCGCCTGAGTGATATTGATGAGCCGGTCAGCGACATTGGTCGTCGCTACCGAACAGCTGTGCGGGAACTTGGGCCGCCCAACCACCGCGCCATCCTTCAGATGCAGCCGTACTCGGCGAAACGAGCCGGAGTTTCGCGGCACCGTCGGGTCGATGGAGTTGAACACCCCGGCGATGGAAGAGGCCGAGGCACAGGCTTCGCTTTCATTAAACCCACAATCCACATTCGGGCCGTGATCCGTCAGATCGAGGTCGATCATGCCGTCATCAGGTTCAATCTTCACGGTGACCTTGAGCTGAATGCCGTCGGGCAACAGCTCCCCGAACGGGTCATGCGCGCCTGTATTGGTCAGTGTTGCAGCCGGCAGTTTCCGGATTGCCTGTTCCATGCGTTGTTCGGAATAATCAAGCCAGTGCCGGATGAACTTCTTGATCACGTCCTTGCCATACTTGTCGCAAAGCTCCTTCAACCGGCGCTCACCGACCCGCGCCGAGCCAATGCCGGCAAGAAAATCGCCATACCATTGGGTCGGCACGCGCACCCGCGACCGGCACATGCGGATGATGTCCTCTTGCATCTCATAGTCGCGCTGCACCCGCACGGCAGGAAAGATCAATGCGCCTTCTTCATATTGATCCTTTGCGCCCGCCATATATGTGGTCGGTGCCGCATTGCCGATATCAGCCTGATGGGCCTTGGCAACGGCTGTGAACAAATGCTCGCCATCGACAAATACCGGCACCAGAAACGTATGATCGGCAGCATGGGTATTGCCGGAATAGGGATCATTGTGGAGGTAGCAATCCCCTTCCTTAAGGTCGCCGTCATGGAATTCACACATGGCACGGGATTGCAGGTGTGAGCCAAAAATGTGAATAGGCAGGCCTTCGGCCGACGCCAGCAATTGATTGTCACCAGTGCAGATCGCGCATGAGAAATCCCGCGCCGTATTGATCACGGCCGAGCGGGCAGACCGCAACAGCGTGTTGGTCATCTCACGAATAATACCGTCGACGCGATTGGCGATGATCGCCGTCATGAACGGATCAAAATCACTCTGCGTCTCATCCATCACGATTGATCTCCCGTTCAGTCTATGTGCATCAGGTAGTTACCAGCACCGCTGACGGTCGTCGCCATGCCGGGATATACGACCAGCGTCGTCGTTGGCTCTTCAATAATGGCCGGCCCTTCAATCCGCATGCCCGGTGCCAGGTCATCAGCCTTGTGAATCGGTGTTTCAACAGCATTGGCTGACCCGAAGTAGCATTGTCGGGTCGTTTTTGCGGTTGCCGGTGCTATCTCGGCTACATCCGCCACCAACTCAGCGACGCCGCCGAGCTTGAGCGACAACCGTGCCTTCCAGCTCACGACTTCAACAGCACTCCCCTCATCGCGCACGGCGAATACTCGCTCATGAATTTGATGAAATGCCTCAACCAGGCTGTCCAGATCAGCTTGCGTGGAGATGCGCGGCGTTGGCAGGGGCGTATCGAGCTCCCAAACCTGCGCCATGTAACGTGCTTCGGCGAGGAACTCGATCGTGTACTCGCCCTTGCCATGCCCTGGCATGGCCTGGCGAAACACGTGCAATTTTTCCTCCAGCACTTCAAGAGCGGCGTTGACACGATCAAAATCAAACCGGTCGGAGGTGGTGACCAGACTGGTCGCTTCTTCAGCAACAACATCAGCATACTGCATGCCGGCGGCCGACAAGGCTGACGCGACCTTAGGCAATATGACCCGCTGGCAGCCCAGCTCTTTGGCAATGGTCATAATATTCAAGCCCGCTGCACCGCCGCCGGCCACAATTGTGCTTTCGCGCGGGTCAAAGCCCTCATTGATGGTGATATCGCCGATCGCCCGCATCATCAGGTCGCTGGCAAGGCTGAGGACACGCCATGCGGTCTCCTCAATGCCGAGATCAATCTCACGTGCCACAGTGCCAATCGCCGTGCGGGCCGCCTCGACGTCCAGCTGCATTCGCCCGCCGAGAAAAAAGTCAGGATCAAAATACCCAAGTACGACTGCAGCGTCCGAAACAGTCGGCGCTGTGCCGCCCCGGCCATAGCACGCCGGGCCCGGATCCGCGCCGGCTGACTGCGGCCCGACGCGCATGAGGCCGCCCTCATCTATCCAGGCGATAGAGCCGCCACCGGCGCCGACGGAGCGAACATCCACCGCTGAAATACCAAGCAAAAACCCGGTATAGGCCTGGCCGAGCCAAGCATCCCGACTAAACGCAAGACGGCCGTCACGCACCAGTCCGACGTCAAAGGTCGTGCCGCCCGTATCACATATAATGACGTCATCGCCCTGCTCTTCAGCGCGGGAGAAGTTTAACCCCGCAATCGGCGCCATCGCAGGGCCGGAGCCCACGGTGTAGATAGGTTTCTCGACCAGCGCGGCGACATGGCTGCACCCGCCGGCTGTGGTCGAGATCAGCACCTCACCGGTATACCCCGCTGTCTGAAGATCTTCCTGCAGGCCGAGGAGGTGCGCCTGCATCAGCGGTTTCAGAGACGCGTCAATGGCGGTCGCCGATGCCCGGCGGTACTCCCGCACGACCGGAATCAGCTGATGAGAAAGCGTATAGGGCACCCCTGGCAGCATCTCATCGATCAGGGCACCAAGTTTTTGCTCATGGGCCGGATTGGTGATGGACCAGAGAAAACACACTGCAATAGCCTCAAACCCTTGGCGGGCGACATCCGCCAGAACGCCCCGCGCCTGGGTTTCGTTGAACGGGATAGAAACATCCCCCTCCGCGCCAATCCGTTCTTCCACTTCAAAGGTATGGCGGCGCGGAATATAAGGCGCCGGAAAATCCTGGGTGAAGTCATGCGGATTAAATTTTCCGCCCTCCTTCACGACCAGTGTGTCAGGGAAGCCTTCGGTGGTGATGAAGGCCGTCTTGGCGCAGTTGCGCGTCACAATGGCGTTGGTCGCGCGGGTGGTGCCGTAGATCAGCAGTTCGCTTTCGGCCAACACCTCATCAAGCGTGTGGTTGACCTCTCCGGCAGCGGCGGTCAAGGCTTCGCGCATCCCGTCGAATATCCGCGCCGGCGTCGTCAATGCCTTGCCAAGCGTCTGCGTGCCGGCCTCGTCGCTCAGGATAACGTCGGTAAATGTCCCACCTGTATCTACGGAAATTCGATACGTCACGTCCGCCTCGCCTGATTTTCTTGATTGCCGGGCCATGACCGGCCAAGCTCTAACGGAACCCTTCCACGAGAGTGGACAATTGGCAACGTCTGTTGATGCACCAATGCTCAAGGGCGGGATTATCGGCGCCGGTCAGGCTGCTGGCGAGTTAAGCATCTAGTAAACTGCGCAGACAAAAACGAGGAACGGCATGATCAAGGGAAATTCTGCGGCGGCGCGTGATTCGCGCCATATGCTCCACGGGTACTGTGACCTTTCAACACAACGTGAAGCAGGGCCGTCGGTTATTACCGGCGGCAACGGCATCTACGTGCATGACGAAAACGGCACGCCCTTTCTGGAAGGCGCCGCCGGCATGTGGTGCACGGCTTTTGGCTTTGGTGAGGAAGCGCTGATCGATGCCGCGACAGAGCAACTTCACAAGTTGCCCTACTATCACACCGTCGCCTATAAATCGGTCAACCCGGCGATTGACCTGGCCGAAAAACTGGCCGCAATCGTGCCCATTGAGAATGCGCGGATCTATTTCGGATTATCCGGCTCGGACGCCAACGATTTTCTCGTCAAGTTCGTGCGCTACTACAACAACGCCATCGGCCGCCCGGAGAAAAAGAAATTCATCTCACGGATCAACGGCTATCACGGGTCCGGCCTGGGCTCAGGCAGCCTGACGGGTGTGGCGTCGTGCCAGACAGGTTTCGATTTGCCGTTGCCCGGCTTCTTTCATGTTTCCGACCCAAACTGGTTTCATAACGCGGAGCCGGGCGAAGCGCCGGAAGATTTCGCGACCCGCATGGCG
The DNA here is from genome assembly GCA_018668475.1 of Alphaproteobacteria bacterium. Lineage (GTDB taxonomy): Bacteria > Pseudomonadota > Alphaproteobacteria > UBA828 > UBA828 > JABJCZ01. The sequence goes on from JABJCZ010000013.1 coordinate 4,726, forward strand.
ACGGAACTTGAAGACATGATCCTTCGCGAAGGGCCGGATACAGTGGCCGGGTTTATGGCCGAGCCGATTACCGGCGCCGGCGGCGTCATCATTCCGCCACCAACGTACTATCAGAAAATTCAGGCGGTTCTGGACCGCTATGACGTCCTGTTTTTTGCCGATGAAGTGATTACCGGGTTCGGACGGACCGGCAAGATGTTCGGCTGCGAGACCATGGATATTCAGCCTGACACAATGACTCTGGCCAAAGGCATGACGTCGGCTTACCAGCCCCTGTCGGCGTTGGTCATAAGTGATGAGATCTATCGCGGCATGGAGCAGGGTTGCGACGGAATCGGCTTTTTCGGACACGGCACAACCTACGCCGGTCATCCCGTTGCCTGCGCCGTGGGCCTGAAGGTGCTGGAGCTGTTTGAAGAACGCGACATCCTCGGCCACATCGCGCGCGTCTCGCGCCGCTTCGAAAAGCGGATAACGGCGTTTCGCGATCATCCACTGGTTGGCGAGGTGCGTCACAAGGGCCTGATCGGCGCGATCGAATTGGTCGCTGACAAAGAAGCAAAGCGCTTTTTTGACCCGATGGGTGCAATCGCTAAACGAGTGAAAGATCGGGCCGAGGAGAATCACAAGCTCATCGTCCGCAATGTTCCCTGCGGCGATACCTGCGCATTCTCACCACCGTTGATTATCACCGAAAGTGAAATTGACGACATGTTTGACCGCTTTGCGCTGGCGCTGGACGAAGTCACGGACGAAATTCGTAAGGAGGGGCTTGTTGCCGCGGGTTAGGAATCCTCAAGCTCGTCGCAGCCCCTTGCACGATCAGACCTCTTCGAGTGACAATTTTGGAATGCTGGTGCCGGTTACAGGCGTCAGCCAGAAATACAGACCGGGAGACAATGAACATGGCAGAAGTAAAAAAAGGCGAGGAATGGCGCGGTAAAGTTGGCGGCATGACCAAGGATGAAATGGAGGAATTTCTCGAAGGTGATCCGTTGTGCCGGCTCGGTTGCCTGGATGACGACGGCTGGCCCTACGTATTGCCGTGCTGGTATCAGTTCGCCGATGGCGGCTTCTACATTGTGCCGCGTGAGCGCTCAAAATGGGCCAACTACATCAAGAACGACCCACGCGTTTATATTTGCATCGATGTCGCCGACGGCATGCGCAAGGTGATGTGCAAGGGTAAAGCCGAAATTCTCGAAGAAGCGAACATCGGCGGCAAATGGGTCGGCGTCGCGGAGAACATGTCACTCCGCTATCTCGGCCCGAACGGCCCGGACTACCTGAAGCCGACCCTCACCGAGCCGCGCTGGCTGATCTTCGTCAAGCCAACCGACTGGCAGACCTGGCAAGGTGTGGACTGGGCCAAAAAGTACAAGCACTCCGACTGGTAAGCGTTGCACCTGTTGATCTAGTCCTGATCTTCACCCCAAATCTTGATGCCACCGTGTTTAAACGGCGTGGATTTTGAGATGTTGAGGCGAATCAGAATTGGCGTCAGCGCCTCAATGCATCGAGCACTCTGGGCGAGGCCACAATTATAGGCGGTCACGCCGAGTTTCTCGATCAAGGCAATGACCTTCTTTTTGGCGTCGATATTGTTACCGCAGACCAAAATGTCACAATTGATCGCGTGCTCCGGCGCGCCGAGAACACGGGCCGACACATTGTGCAGGGCGCCAACCACGGGCACGTCATCGCCCAGTAGCGCCTGTGCGGCTTCTGTCGCTGAGCCCTCTGGTGGCATCACAACTTTCTTCGGGTTGTCCTCGGCCAGCGGCACGACGATATCGACCAGGATTTTTCCGGCGAGGGCGTCTTTGATCCCTTCCAGGGTGCGCTGATGCGCGTTCCACGGCACCGAAAGAATGACGATTTCATCCGCCGCCGCGACAGCTTCGTCATTGCCGAGCCCGGAAATGCTACCCGCACCCGCAGGCAACTTTACAGCGAGCGCTGCGGCCCCGTCCGCCGCACGGGTGCCATCGCGAGACCCAATCACAACATCAACGCCAGCGATTGCAAAGCGCAGCGCGAGGCCGCTTCCCTGCGGGCCGGTACCGCCCAATATGGCAATGGTCATTGAAACAGGTCCTCCTTTTGGGGTCGTATTAAATCCAGTGCCGAGCCGTCGACCGGTTTCCAGTCAAGTCCCCGGAACAGAATAACGGGGCATTTCCCGCCCTTTTCCATCAATAATCCAGATGCCGCCGCCAGCTCGTCGGCCAGCGCCGGCTGGGTTACACGGAGCGGGCGCCCCCAGGCGTCCGGCTCACCCTCAAGATGCGGCGCCGCCGGCACCCCTGCCAGGCCGATGGCAACATTGACCTGACCAACGCGCCAGGGCCGTCCGAAGGTATCCGAAACAATGACACCAATCCGTCTGCCAGAGGCCCGCTCCAGCTGGTCGCGCAGGCCCCGCGCGCTTGCATCGGGGTCAAGCGGCAGCAGTAACGCGCTATCCGCTTGATCGATATTCGATTCGTCCACGCCGGCGTTTGCACTGACAAATCCGAGCTTGTGCTCGGTAATCAGAATTCCTTCCGCAAGCCCCTCACGATCCACCGCGCGCACGACCCGGCTGCTCTCCTGCAATATGACTTCTACCTTGCGCGGGTCCTTGCGCACCTGAACCGCGAGCTCAAGCGCGCGTGGCGACGGCGTGACATCAGCATAGCGGACCAATCGGCCCTCGGCTTTAGACACGATTTTGTGCGCGACGACAAAAATATCGCCATCTTCGAGGATCACGCCGTCCTGGGTCAGGGCATCCAGCAACAAAGCCGCGACGTCATCGCCGGCCTGCACATCCGGCAATCCGGGCACGGCGGAGATGACTAGGTCTTCACGCAATCCCATCGCTCCAGTTCATCAGCTATGGCACCCGTCGGTGATGTTGCCAGAAACGCCTGAACATCATCGGCGGTATCAAGATCAAGTGCCAGCCCCGGCAGGCGCAACACCGTAACCGGAATTTCTTTTGCTTCAGCCTGCGCGACATGGCGCGCAAATGAGCCCGGACCATACCAATGCGTAATGACATCGGGCGGCGTCGTCAGCAATGCGTTTGTGCCGCCTTCATCCGCTGACGGCACAATGATAACAGATGGCGCCGGATACGCCGTATCAATCAACATTGCGAGTTCAACCTGTTGCAATGTTGCGATATCGGCATGGATCACCAGTTGAGCGCCAAACCCGTCGGCCACGCTGTGTGCCGTGGCCTGCAGGATCGCCTCGGTGAGTCCGTCCTGCTTGTCCTGCAAGATGGCGGCACCGGCGGCCGCAGCCTCGTTCGAAAATTCAGCTGAGTCGGTTACCACGGTGAGACGAA
>JABJCZ010000119.1 GCA_018668475.1 Alphaproteobacteria bacterium
CCAGCGGATCGTCTGAGCCGACCATCTGCAAATGGGCGTAGCCGCCGCCGAAGAGTTTGGTGAACAGCTCCTGAAAATGCCCGTCGATCTCGCCGAAGGCCGCCAGAATGCGTTCGCGCCCTTCGCGGTTAAGACTCGATATGCCCTGCCGAAGGCGGGCAATGGCGGCCTCAAGATCCTCGCGCTCCGTCACGAGCATATTGATTTGCTCTTCGATTTCGGTGGCTTCCGCCTCTGCGCGCAAATTTACCGGGCCAATGTTCTCGCGCTCCCGCGTGAGCCGCTGAATGCGCGTGTCCATGGCTTCCGCCGAGGGTAGTGAGGCGGCGTCCTTCGGGTCAGCCAGCGCCAGCGCTTCGTGAGGTTGGCATTCAAGGCGCTCGCGAATTTGCGATGCGGTTGCGCCGACGGCCTGCCGCGCCTGCTCCAGAATACCTTCTTCGCGCACCATAGATTCACGCGCGCTCGCAAGTGCACGCTCGACATTTTTTAGCGTGGTCTCACGGGATTCGAGCATTGTTTCGCCGGTGGCCAGTGCATCAGCGGCGGCGCGCCGGTCGGCCTCGGCCCGTTCTATTTCGCCCAGCAAGGCACGGCGCTGTTCAGCGATTTCGCCTGGACGGTCGGCCAGACCGGCCTGTTCGCTTTCGACCGTGCTTTGGCGCTCGGCCAGTTCTGCGAGCCGGCTTGTTGCACCATCAGTCCGTACTGTCCACGATTGCTGCTCGCGGCCGAGAGCTTCCAGCCGAGCCGCCCGGGCGCTGGCCTCGCGGGCAATCCCATCGTGGGTTCTTGATTTTTCTTCCAGCGCGCCTCTGGCCACGGCGAGAGCCTCGCGCTTGGCAGCGAGGTCGGCGCGCCCCGCGTCAAGCGACGGCATGACCTCTAGTTCCGCCGTCGCCGTCGCATTATCTGTCTCACATTCGGTGATTTCGCCGCCGATTCGTTGCACCGCATCGTTCAACGCCTCAAGGCGCGAGACCTGGGCCGCGGCTTCTGTCGCAAGCTCGGTCTGGTGGTCGCGGGCATGGTTGTGGGCTTCGGCGGCTTCATCCGAAGCCCGGCGTGCGGCCTCTGCCTGTGCTGCGGCTTGTTCACGATTGGCGGTGGCGGCGGCGATGCCAGCGGCGGCGGCGGATTGTTTGGCCTCGGCCTCGGTAATTTCACCCTCAAGGGCGGCGAGCCGGTTGCGCTGCTTCAGGCGTGATGCTGCGGGCGTTGGTGCCTCTGGTCGCACCGTGTATCCGTCCCATCGCCACAACGCGCCATCCTGGCTGACCAACCGCTGGCCGGTTCGCAGATCGGCGCGCAGGCGGGGGCCGTCATTCTGCGCCACGACGCCGATTTGTGACAATCTACGGGCGAGCGCTGGTGGCGCTTCGACAAAATTACTTAATGGCGCGGCGCCGTCCGGCAGGGCTGGCGGCGTGTCATAGGCGGGTAGTGCCGTCCAGTGAATGGACGCGCCTTCGTCGGACGGGGCATCGAGGTCTTCGCCCAGTGCTGCACCAAGGGCGCCTTCGTAACCTGGCTTGACTGAGACGCCATCGATAATCCCCGGTGAGGCACCATGCTCCTGATGCCCGAGCATGTTCAAAATGGCTTCGGCCTCCGCCTTCAGGCGTGCGAGGCGGGCCTCGGCGCTTTGGGCAGAGTCGCGCGCGGTGAGTTCTTCTGCCTGGGCGGCATCGCGGGCGCGGGCCGTTGCTTCGGCGTTAGTGCGGGCCTCGGTTACGCTTTCGCGTGTTGCATCCGTTTTTGCGCCGGCCTCATCCAGCGCGGCGACCCTGTCTGAAACGGCGGAAAGCTCGGCTTGTTCGGCACTAAGTTTCTCGTGTTCAGCGCGCAAGCGCGAGGCACGGGCACCAAATTCTTCGATCCGTCGTGTCAGATCATTCCGCCGCGCCTGGGTGGCCGCCACGGTTTCCGTCAACTGGGCGGCGTCTTCCTCTAGAGCGCCTACTGCATTGCGCGCGGCGTCGCGTGCCTCCGCCGCAATGCGTTCAGCATCGGCGTCGCCGGCACTCGCGGCCGCAATGGCGGCTCGCTCGCTCTCCAGTTCCTCAAGGGCGGACCGCGCATCGGTCGCCAGTGTTTCTTCGCGCTGCAGGTCGGCGCTGATCTGTGCCAGGCGAGCGGCCAACGCTTCTCGTGTTGCAGCGACCTGGCGCTCCTCATCATCAAGGCGCTCGCGGGCAACAGCAAGGCGGTGTAGCGCAGCAGCTCGTTCTGCTTCGGCATTCCGCAAGGGTGGCAGTTGTTCTGCGCCGTCGGCGCGGGCCGTGGTTGCGGCGGCAACGGCGCCCGTGTGTTCGCCGACTTCGCCGTTCGCGATATTCAGGCGCTCTTCAGCTGCTGTTACAGCCTCGGCTGCGAGGCTCCAACGCAAGTGAAACAGCAGCGCTTCGGCCTGACGCAAACTGTCGGCAATACGCCGGTACCGGTTGGCCTGGCGCGCCTGGCGTTTGAGGCCCTGTAGCTGGGTCTCAAGAGTACCGACCACATCCTGCAGGCGTTCCATATTGGTTTCGGCACCGCGCAGCCGCAGCTCGGCTTCATGGCGGCGTGCGTGCAGGCCCGTGATCCCTGCAGCTTCTTCCAGCAGGCCCCGGCGTTTGACCGGCTTGGCGTTGATCAGATCGTTCACCCGGCCCTGGCCGACGAGCGCTGAAGAATGTGCGCCGGTTGCGAAGTCAGCAAACATCAGCTGGACATCGCGCGCGCGAACATCCTCGCTGTTCACGGTGTAGCTCGACCCCTCACCGCGCTCGATATGGCGGGTGATATCAAGCTCGTCGTCGTCATTAAACCGGGCGGGGGCGAGGCGGTCCGAATTATCCAGACTGAGCGATACGGTGGCGATATTGCGAGCCGGGCGAACGTCGGTCCCGTTGAAGATGACGTCCTCCATGCCGCCGCCACGCATTTGTTTGGCGGAGGTTTCGCCCATGACCCAACGGAGCGCTTCGACGAGGTTGGATTTTCCACATCCGTTGGGACCGACAATGCCGGTCAGGCCCGGTTGGATATGAAACTCCGTTGGTTCGACGAAGGATTTGAAGCCCGCCAGACGCAGCTTCGTAAATCGCACTTATCCGGCCTCGCTCATACGTCGGGCAGAATTCTGTCAATAACGTCAACGAAGGAAGAATACTGCATGCCTTCGTCGTACTTCTTGCCATTGATAATGAATGTGGGCGTGCCCTGGACGTTATAGGTCTCATCCGCCTCATATATGCCCGCAAGAATACGCGCTTCGAGTTCTTCGTCTGCAACGCAGGCGCGGAACCGGCTTTCACTGATGCCACCAAGTTCGCCAATTTGCGCCAGAGCTTTCATGTAATCGGCCGAGCGGGTCCAGCTGTCGAATGTGTGAAACAGCGTATCGATAAAGGCAAAATATTGCTGCGGCCCGGCGCACCGTGCGAGCATGGCCGCATGCAGGGCCGGCCGATTAAGCGGAAAGTCACGTAAAATCATCCGCACTTTGCCGGTGTCGATGTAATTCTTCTTCAGCTGAGGAAAAACGTCGATATGAAAGCGCTGGCAGTGCGGGCAGGTCAGCGAAAAAAACTCGATGATCGTCACTGGTGCGTCGGGGCGGCCGATCGCTAAATCGCCGGGATTTTCCCATTGGCTTGCGCCAGCCGGAAGCGCCGTAAGATAGGCGAGCGGAAATGCGGCCATCGCACCTGCAAGGCCAACCGATCCTGACATAAACCAACGTCTTGAAACCATGCGACTACATCCCTTCCCTGATACCGGTGAATTATAGAGCCCCGACCGACAGCTCACAAGCGGGCCGCGCAATTCAATGCGCCTGGAAAAATTTCCGGAAACCCAAAAAAATTACTTTTAATACAACTACTTGGCTTTCTCCTGGCGAGAAACGACTGCGCGACCAAGCGCCGCAAGTGCACTCTTCAGGTCGGGATCATCCGTCCGGGCGACCTGGCGCTCGACCGATTGAACAGCTGTCGGGCTTGGAGTCGCGCGCGGGGAGATCACCGGTTCAGCAGCGGGCGGGGTAATAGGGCCCTGCACAAACGAGAGGCGGCGGGCCGCACGATACCCCTAGTAAACTGCGACCCGTTCGAGAATCTCGGGCTCCAGATGGGTCAGCTCAGTGGCCTGCGGGCCGGCAACCCGAACTTTCAGAACACCATTCGCGCTGAGCCTCTCAGGCATGGTGACTTTTGCGAGCGCCGGGCCGACGATGGCGCGCCAGTCGCTCAGGATTTTCGCTTCTGGGAAACCGCGCTTGCGGTAAATACCACCGGTCAACCGGCCGATGCTGGCGGCCAACTGTTTTGGTTTTCGCTGCTTGCGTGATGCCATGGCGGCGGACTATCCCTTAACCCGAAATTCTGGCGTGTAGCATAGCAACCCAACAGCGTCTGAGCCTCCCCTAAACCGCCTTTTCGTTCCAATAACAGTTTGCCTGATCCGTGCCACCTCCAACGCAACGCGTTCAACTTCCTAAACAAGCCTCCGCCGGGGCGTTGTTGGCTTGGTATGACCGCCACGCCCGCAGCCTGCCTTGGAGAGTTCATGAGCGCGATCTCGGGCGCGTTCGAGGACGCAAGCCGAGTCAGGGAAAGGCGGAGCCCTATCGGGTGTGGCTATCGGAAATCATGTTGCAGCAAACGACGGTGCCGACCGTTATTGGCTACTTCGACACTTTCCTTAGTCGCTGGCCCGATGTTCATGCACTGGCGGCGGCGCCACTTGATGACGTACTGCACGCATGGGCGGGGCTCGGATACTACGCCCGGGCGCGCAATCTGCATCGCTGCGCCCAGGTCGTATCCCGTGACCTTGCGGGGCGGTTCCCTGATACGGAGGAAGCGCTGCAGGCGCTGCCGGGCATTGGCCCTTACACGGCGGCAGCCATTGCCGCGATCGCCTTTGGTCGGCCGGCGACGGTGGTCGATGGCAATGTCGAGCGAGTAATGGCCCGCCTTCACGCGGTGGTGGAGCCCTTGCCGGGGGCCAAACGCCAAATCGTGGCGCTCGCCGATGCGCTCACGCCTTCGTCGCGTCCCGGTGATTATGCTCAGGCCGTGATGGACCTGGGCGCAACAGTCTGCACGCCGCGCGCGCCGTCGTGTGATCAATGCCCCTGGGCGGATGCTTGTCAAGCGAGGGCACAGGGCATTGCCGCCTCATTGCCGCGCAAGGCACCGAAGAAGCCACGACCGCTACGCTATGGAGTTGCATTTTGGGCAGCCCGAAAAGATGGCGCCGTGCTGTTGCGCCGCCGGCCCGAAAAAGGATTGCTCGGTGGCATGATCGAGCTGCCCGGCAGCGACTGGCGGGACAACGGCTGGACCAAAAATGCCGCACTTGGCGAGGCACCGTGTGCGGCGTCCTGGCGCCGGTTGCCCGGCGAAGTGCGGCACGTCTTCACACACTTTGAATTATTGATGACGGTCTATGTCGCCGACGTTGATGGCCGGCGCGTGTCGTCGGACGGGTTCTGGTCGTTGCCGTCTGGCTTCAGCAACCATGCGCTGCCGACGATGACCAAAAAAGTAGTCCGGCGTGTGCTTGACGCGGGCGATCAATCCACTTGAGCCCAGACTACGTCCGGGCCGAACGATCTAATGCATGTCGCGGCGGATCTGGCTGCGCAATTCGTCGATGGGCTGCAAGTCGCCGGTATCATCAGCAAAATGCCAGAACGTCCAGCCATTGCAGCTTGGCGATTTCTGCACATGTGCGCCCATGCGGTGGATCGAGCCCGAGACCGGACCAAGGGCAAGACTGCCATCGGCCCGTACACGGGCGCGCACCTGCTTCATGCGGTCATACAGACTGTCGCCGGGCGAGAGCAGCCCGCGCTCGACCAGTGTGCCAAAGGGCACGCGGGGCTCTTTTCGCTTCGAGGGTGTTGTGGCAATGCTCTCGGCGCTGGCCGGATCAATGTCGGCAATACGCTTCTCGGCAATTGCCGCATAGCCCGCGTCACGCTCAATGCCGAGCCAGTTGCGCCCAAGACGCTTCGCGACTGCGCCCGTTGTGCCGCTGCCAAAGAAGGGGTCAAGGACCAGGTCGCCGGGATTGGTCGAGGCCAGGAGCACGCGATGCAGCAATGATTCAGGCTTTTGCGTCGGATGCGCTTTGCGTCCATCAACTTTCAGGCGCTCGCCCCCGCTGCAAATCGGCAGCAGCCAGTCAGAGCGCATTTGCAAACCTTCGTTGAGCTCCTTCATGGCGTCGTAGTTGAAGGTAAAGCCCTTGGTGTCCTTGTCCCGGCTGCACCAGATCAACGTCTCGTGGGCATTGGTGAACCGGCGGCCGCGAAAATTCGGCATCGGGTTGGTCTTGCGCCAGATGATGTCGTTCAACATCCAGAACCCGAGGTCCTGAAGCGTGGTCCCGAGGCGAAAAATATTATGGTACGAGCCGATTACCCAAAGCGTGCCGTTGGGCTTGAGCACGCGACGGGCCTCGGTCAGCCAGGCCTGCGAAAACGTGTCATAGGCGGCGAAGCTCGAGAACTTGTCCCACGCATCATCGACCGCATCGACGCGCGTGTTGTTGGGCCGCATGAGGTCGCCCTCAAGCTGCAAATTATAGGGTGGATCGGCAAAAACCACGTCGATGCAACTGTCCGGCAAGGCCGAAAGTGCGGCAACGCAATCTCCAACGATCACCCGGTTTATCTCGGGTGTCTTCATCGGGCGGCATGTTGACTTGCCCGGAGTCGTCGCGTCAACCCCTTGATTCAGAGAGAAGAATCAGGCCGGCCCGCGCTCGATAAGTGCCCTGATTGGGGCAAATGTAGTGCGATGAGCGGCGCTGGGCCCCAGATGTGCCAATGCGTCCTGATGGGCCTGGGTGCCGTAGCCTTTGTGTTTTTCAAATCCATAGCCCGGAAGTGCCTTGGCAAGGGCTGCCATCTCGCGATCGCGTGACACTTTGGCGATGATCGACGCCGCAGCGATGGAGTAGCTGCGACCATCGCCTTTGATCACCAGCTGCGTCCGGCAACTCAAGCCGGGGTCACTGTTGCCGTCGACGAGTGCAACATCGGGGCTGCGTGGCAGGGCAGCGAGCGCGCGGCGCATGGCGAGGTGGGTCGCTTTCAGAATATTGAGCGCGTCGATTTCCTCGACGCTGGCCCGCCCGACACCAATTTCAGCCGCCGCCTGAAGTGGATCAAACAGCTCTTCGCGGTGCGCTTCGGTGAGTTTTTTAGAATCATCGATTCGTGTCAAAAGCGCTTCGGGTATGCCCGGCATCAGCACGACCGCTGCGGCGACAACGGGCCCTGCCCAGGGGCCACGTCCAGCCTCGTCAATGCCGGCAACGAGGCCGCCGGCGTCACGCTCAAATGAAAAGTCGGGCATCGGGATACTTCATGTCGCGGGTTTTCAATATCAACCGGTCACATGAACCATCCGCTGCCGAGGCCGCCGCCGCAAGGGTGTTCGCGAACGGGGCTCAGAGCAGACTGAGCTGGCGTTCATCTTTTGCCGGCGGAATGAAACTGGACGTATCGAGGCCTATTCGCGCATCGCTCAGGCCAAGGCGGCGACAGGCCAATTGGAATCGACGTTCGAGAAGGTCCGCAAATGGGCCGGTGCCGCGCATTCGCTCACCAAAACCGGATCGGTAGAGATCTCCGCCCCGGGCTTGGCGCAGCAACGCGAGGACGTGATTTTTCCGGTCCGGCACATGGGTATCGAGCCATTCTTCGAACAGCTCCTTGATCTCCATCGGCAGCCGCAAAAAAATGTAACTGGCACTTTTGACGCCGGCCTCGGCGGCTTTTTCCAGGATGGCCTCCATCTCCGAATCATTCAGTGCCGGGATCATCGGCGCCACCATGACACCGGTCGAAACGCCAGCTGCGGCGAGTTCGGCCAGGGCCTCCAACCGGCGCCCCGGCGTGGCCGCGCGAGGCTCCATCGTTCGGGCGAGGTCGCGATCGAGCGTCGTGACGGAAAGGGCGGCGAACACCAGGTTCCGTTCCGCCATCCGGCTCAAAATATCGAGGTCGCGAATAATGCGGCTGGATTTGGTGACAATCGTGACCGGGTGGTTATGGGCGTCGAGCACTTCGAGAATTTGCCGCGTGATCTCCAGTTTCTGTTCAATGGGCTGGTAGGGGTCGGTGTTGGTGCCAAGGGCAATCGCGCGGCATTTATAATTTTTCTTGCCGAGTTCTTTCTTGAGCAACTTGGCGGCATCGAACTTCGCGAAGAGCTTGCTTTCGAAATCTTGCCCCGGGGAGAGTCCGAGATAGGCATGTGTCGGGCGGGCATAACAATAAACGCAGCCATGTTCGCAGCCACGAAAAGCATTGATGCTGCGATCGAACGGAATATCCGGCGAATTGTTGTAGGTGATGGCGGTGCGGCTCTTATCGGGCAGCACCTCGGTTGCGAGTCGTGGCAAATCCTCGTCTATGCTGCCCCATCCGTCGTCGATCGCATGGCGCTTAAACCGTTCAAACCGCCCGACTTCGTTGGTAGCTGCCCCGCGCCCTTTTCGCGCTGTGCGAATTGCCATGATGCCTCCAAAAGGGGCTGCTTTAACAGCGGATCAGTGTACCTCGGCATTGAGAACAATAAAAGAACATTTTGACGAACCGTCAGCCGCGCGGCATCTTGCGTGCCATGCCTGCCAAAGCAATTGATCCGCCTCGCCTCAGTATCGTCATTCCCGCGCTCAATGCCGGCGGTACCCTTGGCGCTGTGCTTGCCAGTCTCGGCGATGGGTTTGGAGATGGACCGGGCGAAGTGATTGTCGTCGATGGTGGGTCAAGCGATCAGACAACAGCCATTGCCGGTGCCGCCGGCGCGCAGGTTATCAAGGCGGTGCCTGGACGCGGGGTCCAACTGGCGGCCGGAGCTGACGCGGCAGCTGGCGCATGGCTGCTGTTTCTGCACGCTGATACGGTCCTGGGCCCAACTTGGCAGGAAGTGGTGCGACGTTTCATGATGGCTCACGAGACTGATCATCAAGCGGCGGCGTTTCGTTTTCGGCTCGACGACGGAGCAGCACTGGCGCGTATCCTGGAGCGTGTTGTTGCCATCAGGGTGCGCCTGCTTGGCCTGCCCTATGGTGATCAAGGCTTGTTGATCTCCGCCGCCCATTACAAGGCCATCGGCGGCTTCAGGTCTCTGCCGCTGATGGAGGATGTCGACATTGTGCGGCGCATTGGCCGCGCCCGGTTGCACAGATTGCCGGGCGATGCGCTGACTTCGGCGCTGCGCTATCGGCAGGGAGGGTACCTGCGGCGCCCGCTACGCAATATACTATGCCTCATGCTTTATTTTACCGGCGTGCCTCCCCGGCTAATTGCACGAATTTACCGATGAGCCGGCCAGCAGCCCGGCACGTTGTGTTGTTTGTCCGCGCACCGCGTATTGGCGCGGTCAAACGGCGCCTCGCGGCAGACATTGGCCATCAAGCCGCTTGGGCTTTTTATCGACGCAACGTGCGAACAGTGGCGCGGCGGCTGGAGCGGGACCCGCGCTGGACATTGTGGCTGGCCGTTACGCCTGATGACTTCGATGGCCGTGAGCGATTTTGGCCTCAGGGCTTGCCGCTCATCGCACAGGGGCGTGGTGATCTCGGTGAGCGGATGACACGGGCACTTACGGCGCTGCCGTCAGGTCCGGCCTTGCTCGTGGGCGGCGATATTCCCGGGATCACCGCGCCGGTTGTCTGGCGGGCGTTCAACCGGTTTGCCGGTCACGACGCCATATTTGGTCCGGCTGGCGACGGCGGCTACTGGCTGGTTGGTCTCTCGCCACAAGTTTTACGAACTGATCCGTTTCGCGGCGTAGCATGGTCGACACCTGATGCGCTCAATCAGACTGTTGCGAACC
>JABJCZ010000120.1 GCA_018668475.1 Alphaproteobacteria bacterium
ATCCGTCAGCTATGGCGTCTTCGGTGCTGTGGCGCACGCAGCCCGCCATGGTCACCCCGGTAATGATCAGCGTATCAACCCGATGCGCCTGAAGATAACTGCCAAGATAGGTGCCATGAAACGCGCTCGCGCGCTTCTTACAGATGACCAACTCTCCGTCCTGGGGCGCGATGCGCTCGTCAATCGCTGCGGCTTCAGTTCCTTCCCGCACGGTCTCAACCGGAATTTTCATATGCCAGAGGCCGGTGTCGGAATTGGGGCCTGTCGGATTTTGATACGCCGTCGTCGTATAGATAATCGGAATACGCTTGGCGCGCGCGGCAGCCAGCAACTTCTGATTCGCCGGAATAATCTCGTCCATGTTGTCACATGTGAACGGATAGCCCGGCTGGGTCCATGCGTTGGCGAGGTCGATAATCAATAACGCCGGGCGCTTGCCATAGCCGATACGGCGCTGAAACCCGCGGGTCTGGTAAATCTTTGAATCCGCCGCAAAGACTGTTTCCAACGCCTTTTTGAGTTCGTCACTCGTGCCCGCCATGATTAGTTCCTTTTAGTTTTCCGGCATCAATGAAGTGTTGACGGTAGGAGAGTTTCCCCGAACCTGTCCAATATCAATTTGGCATATTTTGATACCTAATTCACATCAATTTATGAGAAGATCACCAGGATGAGTATTGAGCTACGCCATTTGCGCTATTTTGCCGCGGTCGCGGAAGAACTGCATTTCCACCGCGCCGCCGAACGCCTCAACATTGCCCAGCCTGCACTGAGCCGGGCCATCCGCTCGCTGGAGGGCGACCTCGGCTGCGCGCTCTTAACGCGGACCACGCGCCGTGTCGCTTTGACTGACGCAGGGCGGATCTTCGTCAAGGAAGCCCGCGCCGCCCTGCATCAGGTTGATGTTGCCATCGCGCTCGCCCGCGATGCCGCCGACGGCAAGATCGGACATCTCGCGATCGGTTACATGGATTTCGCAATCAATGGGCCGCTGCCACATATTCTCAGCGAATTTCGCATTGAAAACCCAGGTATCGCCGTCGAACTCACCCATCTATGGACCGAACGCCAGCGCACGGCACTGGTGACCGGCGAAATCGACGTGGGCTTCATGATCGGGCCGTTCGACGCGGCCGGCATTACGACCACTGTGGTGGCGCGGGAAAACCTGGTGGCAGTATTGCCAGAGCATCACCCGTTGGCGTCACGGGATAGCCTGAGGCTCGAAGACCTGCGCACCGAGCCATTTGTCCTCGGCTCGCAGGATACCTGGGGGCCGTTCCGGCGGCTGATCGGCGAGCTCTGTCTAGATGCCGGTTTTGTGCCCGACGTCGTGCAGGAATCGCACAGCAGCGATGGCATCTTTGACCTCGTTGCCGCCGGCATGGGCATGACTCTCTATGTCGAAACCGCGCGCCATCTGAGCCTACGGGGCACCGTCAGCCGCCCGCTCACGCCAGCCATTGCCCAGATCGAAACAGTCGCCGCCTGGCGCACAGACAGTACCTCGGCCGCCGTGCACCGGTTTGCGGAATACGCAAGCCGCCCGCCGCACGGGGCCGGCCACAACTGATCATTTGTTCAATGACCATAGGCGCCTGGGCTTCAGACCTGTAAAGTGGCGAACGCAAATGGTACGTGCCCTGACATTTCTGCATCCGCTCGGGAAAATGATCGATGACCACTGCTGACCAACCCTCCTTCTATGACATCCTGATTACTGGCGGCGAAGTTATCGACGGCACTGGCGCGCCCCGCAAGAAAGCTGATGTCGGAATTTCGGGAGATCGAATTGTCGCCCTGGGGGACCTCACCAACAGCACGGCGAGCCGTACCATTGACGCATCTGGCCGCATTATCTCGCCGGGCTTTATCGATGTGCACACCCACGACGACAACTTGTTGTTTAAAGACCCCGCCATGACACCAAAAACCAGTCAGGGCGTCACCACGGTGGTGGTCGGCAACTGCGGCATTAGTCTGGCACCGCTTGTGCTGGGCGATAAATTGCCACCTCCACCGCAGGACCTGCTTGGCCAGGCAGACAGCTTCCGGCACAGCACATTCGCGGCCTATACCGATGCGCTCCGCCACACGCCGCCGGCAGCCAATGCCGGCTTTCTGGTAGGTCACGGCACACTCAGACTCTGCGCCATGGACGATGTAGAGAAACCAGCCAGCGCGGCAGAAATCGACCGGATGCGCAACCTGCTGGCCGAGGGCATGGATGCCGGCGCGCTCGGTCTCAGCACCGGTCTTATTTACGCGCCCAACAAGGCCGCAACGACGGATGAAATCACCGCCATAACGGAAGTCGCAGCCGAGAAAGGCGGTATTTACGTTACCCATATGCGGAACGAAGCAGACGATATCGAAATCGCAATGGACGAGGCATTCACCATCGGGGATCGTGCCAACCTGCCGGTTGTCCTCTCGCACCACAAATGTGCCGGCAAACCAAACCACGGTCGCAGCCCGACGACACTTGGCCTAATCGACGCCGCCAAAAAGCGCCAAAGCGTTGGCCTTGATGCCTACCCTTACACGGCTGGTTCCACCGTCATCATGCCGGACATGGTACCGCTCGCCGAGCGCGTCATCATTACCTGGTCCGATACCCGGCCGGAGTTTGCCGGGCAGGACCTCGCCGACGTCGCGAAATCGCTTGGCTGCAGTGAGGCTGATGCGGCGCGCCAGTTGATGCCCGGCGGTGCGATCTATTTCATCATGAGCGAGGACGATGTGCAGCGCATCCTGGCCTATCCCGACACAATGATCGGCTCAGACGGCCTGCCGCACGACAAACATCCGCATCCGCGCCTCTGGGGCACATTTCCCCGCGTGCTTGGCCACTACGCACGAGACCTCGGCCTGTTTACGCTGGAAGAAGCCGTGCGCAAGATGACCGGCCTGTCCGCTACACGCTTTGGGCTGAAGGACCGGGGCGAGGTGCGCGTGGACGCGTTTGCCGACCTGGTCATATTCAATGCTGAAACGGTGATCGACAAAGGCGACTTTGAACACCCGCTGGAGCCGGCAGCCGGCATTGACGTCGTTATGGTCAACGGCACCATAATTCGCGAAGGTGGCGCGGAGACGGGCGCAAGACCCGGCCAGCCACTGGCGCGCGCAAGCGCCTGACTGTTGCCCAACCAAGCGCCGGGCGAGATCGGTCAACAGCATATTCGGGGCACACGAACTGACGATCAGGGAGAAAGAAATTGGCTACAAAAGTAAAAATTCTTGTCGTGGGCGTAGGCAACATGGGGCGTTCACACGCGCTGGCTTATCACACCATGGACGGCTTTGAGATTGTTGGACTGGTGAGCCCCTCGATCAAAACGCGTGAACTTCCTGATGAGCTTGCGGGTTACCCAAAATTTACGGACTACGACGCCGCGCTAGCCGACGCCAAACCGGATGCTGTATCCATCAATACCTACCCAGATTCCTATGCGGACTTGGCGCTTAAGGCGTTCGACGCCGATTGCCATGTATTCATGGAAAAGCCCATCGCGACCAATGCCGCAGATGCGGAAAAAATCGTCGGTGCGGCGCGAGCCAAAAACAAAAAACTCGTCGTCGGTTACATACTGCGCGTGCATCCGGCCTGGCAGGAATTCATTCGCCAAGCGCAGGGCCTCGGCAAGCCGCTCGTTATGCGCATGAACCTCAATCAGCAAAGCAAAGGCGAGGCCTGGGGCTGGCATCGCAACCTCATGGAATCGCTCACCCCACTGGTCGATTGCGGCGTGCACTATGTCGATGTGATGTGCCAGATGACCGGCGCCAAACCGGTGCGCGTGCATGGCATCGGCGCCAAGCTTTCCGCGGATACCAAGATGCAGAATTACGGCCACCTGCACGTCGAGTTCGATGACGGCTCTGTCGGCTGGTATGAGGCCGGCTGGGGCCCGATGATGAGCGAGGTCGCTTTCTTCGTGAAGGACGTCGTCGGCCCCAAAGGACACGTCTCCATCGTCCCGAAAACCGGATCGGATGCGGCCTCATCGGACAACATCGATTCCCACACCCAGACCAACTCATTGTTGGTCCATAGCGCGGAGCTCGACGACAACGACAACTTCGTGAACGAAGATACCTGGATCAGCATGGCCGACGAGCCCGGCCACGACGACCTCTGTTATCGAGAGCAGGAGGTCTTTTACAAGGCGATTACTGAGGGCACCGACCTCTCGGAGCATATGGATAGCGCGGTCAACTCACTAAAGATCGTGCTGGCCGCAGACGAAAGCATCAAATTGGGCGAAGTCGTTCATATGAGCTGACCCTTCGACCGCAGCAACTCAAAACAACCGAACCAGCGAGATTTCTCAATGGCGGATAGAGTCAAAGTACTGGTCGTCGGCGTCGGCAATATGGGCCGCTCTCATGCGCTCGCCTATCATCGAATGGATGGATTCGAGCTGGCCGGGCTCATGAGCCCGTCAATCCATTCACGTACAGATCTGCCGACAGAAATTGAGGGCTACCCGAAATTCGCCGATTTCGATGAAGCTATGGCGGCAACCAGACCTGATGCCGTGTCGATCAATTCATATACCGACACGCACAAGGAATATGCGCTGAAGGCGTTTGACGCAAATTGCCACGTGTTCATCGAAAAGCCCTTGGCCGTGACCGTTGCGGACGCTCAGGAGATTGTTGACGCCGCCAAGGCCAGAAACCGCAAACTGATGGTCGGTTACATCCTGCGGGTGCATCCCGCGTGGCAGCGGTTCATCGCTGAATCGAAAAAGCTCGGCAAGCCTTTGGTCATGCGGATGAACCTGAACCAGCAGAGCAAAGGCGAGGCCTGGGCCGTCCATAAGGCGATCATGACCGACCACACGCCACTGACCGATTGCGGCGTTCACTATGTCGACGTCATGTGCCAGATGACCGAAGCCAAGCCGGTGCGCGTGCATGGCATCGGCGCCAAGCTTTCGGCTGATACCAAGATCCAGAACTACGGCCACCTGCACATCGAGTTCGATGACGGATCGGTTGGCTGGTATGAAGCCGGCTGTGGCCCGATGATGAGCGAGGTCGCTTACTTCGTGAAGGATGTGGTCGGGCCAAAGGGCCATGTGTCCATCGTCCCGAAGACCGGATCGGATGCGGCCGCATCCGACAGCATGGACTCCCACATCCAGACCAATCTTCTGCTGATCCACAGCGCAGAGCTGGACGATAACGACAACTTCGTAAATGAAGATACCTGGAGCAGCATGGCCGACGAGCCGAGCCACGATGACCTCTGCCAGCGCGAGCAGGAGGTCTTCTACACGGCAATTACGGAGGGCACCGACCTCACCGAGCACATGGACAGCGCGCTCAGTTCACTGAGAATCGTGTTGGCCGCAGATGAAAGCATTAAATCGGGCGAAGTCGTTCATTTGAGCTGACCACTCGTCCGCACATTTTCAAGAGACCGAAACAGGGAGACTCTAACAATGGCGGATAAAATTAAGGTACTGGTCGTCGGCGTCGGCAATATGGGCCGCTCTCATGCGCTCGCCTATCATCGGATGGACGGATTTGAGTTGGTCGGGCTGATGAGCCCGTCAATCCATTCACGCACCAATCTGCCGGCGGAGATTCAGGATTACCCGAAATTCGCCGATTTCGATGAAGCTATGGTGGCAACCAAACCTGATGCCGTGTCGATCAATTCCTATACCGACACGCACAAGGAATATGCGCTGACAGCGTTCGACGCAAATTGCCATGTGTTCATGGAGAAGCCACTGGCCCTGACCGTCGAGGACGCTCAGGATATTGTTGACGCCGCCAAGGCCAAGAACCGCAAGCTGGTTGTGGGGTATATCCTGCGTGTGCACCCTGCGTGGCAGCAGTTCATCGCTGAAACCAAGAAGCTCGGCAAGCCTTTGGTCATGCGGATGAACCTGAACCAGCAGAGCAAGGGCCCCACTTGGGCCATCCACCGGACGATGATGGCCGACCACACACCGCTGGTGGATTGCGGCGTTCACTACATCGACGTCATGTGCCAGATGACCGAAGCCAAGCCAGTGCGCGTGCACGGCATTGGCGCGTCGCTCACCGACAAGGTACCGGTGCAGAACTACGGTCACATGCATATCGAATTCGATGACGGGTCAGTTGGCTGGTACGAAGCCGGCTGGGGCCCGATGATGAGCGAG
>JABJCZ010000121.1 GCA_018668475.1 Alphaproteobacteria bacterium
GCCTCCAGTTGGATCGGCCACTGATCATGGGTGTGCTTAATGTCACGCCCGACAGTTTTTCTGATGCCGGTGACCACGCCGAAACCGATGTTGCTATTGCCGCAGGCCGGGCGATGATCGACCAGGGCGCCGATATCGTTGATGTCGGCGGGGAAAGCACGAGACCGCGTGCGACACAACCCGTCGAGCAAGACGAACGGGCCCGGGCTTTGCCGGTGATCAAGGCGCTGGCCGGCGGCGGAGGAACGATATCTGTCGATACGCGACGCGCGGCCATCATGGAGGATGCACTTGAGGCTGGCGCGGCCATCATCAACGATGTCAGCGCCCTCACAGGTGATCCGCAAAGCATGGCTGTTGTCGCGGCGTCAACGGCGCCGGTTATTCTCATGCATATGCAGGGCACACCCGAGACCATGCAGGACGACCCGTCCTACCAATGCGCACCTCTTGATATCTTTGACTGGCTCGACGGCCGCATAAAGGCATGCGAGGCAGCAGGTATCGCGCGGCAACGAATTATCGTTGATCCCGGTATCGGGTTTGGCAAAACCGTTGACCATAATTTGAGTATTCTGCGGGACCTCGCCGTGTTTCACGGGCTTGGATGTGCACTGGCTGTCGGTGTGTCCCGCAAGGCGTTTATCGGCCGACTTTCCGGTGCCGCTGCGCCGAAAGAGCGATTGCCTGGATCGCTTGCGGCGATGTTGCATACGGTTGCTCAGGGCACTCATATTGTCCGCGTGCATGACGTCGCTGAAACGGCACAGGCGTTGGCAATACAGGGGGCCCTGTTCCCTCCCGATGACGTGTGACCGCACTCAGAATATTTCGTGTGGCCACGGGGTGTCCCCCGAAGTAGCGCGGGGCCGTCTCCCGCAATGCGCAATGTTGTGATGACTATGATAAAAGAATACGAATCACTGCTTTCGGGTGGTGGGCCTTGGCCAAATACTGACATCTGATTGAGGCGGAAGCCCAAACAATGACGCGAAAATATTTCGGTACCGACGGAATCCGCGGCACCGCTAACATCGACCCTATGACAGCGGAAATTGCGCTCAAGGTCGGCGAAGCCGCTGGCGTCCAGTTTTTGCGTGGAGACCACCGCCATCGCGTTGTCATTGGCAAGGACACGCGTCTTTCTGGCTATATGATTGAGCCGGCATTGACCGCCGGGTTCACGTCCGTCGGAATGGATGTGGTGCTGGTTGGGCCGATGCCGACTCCGGCTGTGGCCATGCTCACCAAGTCTCTTCGCGCTGACATTGGCGTCATGATCTCGGCGTCCCACAATCCCTATCAGGATAACGGGATCAAGATCTTCGGCCCCGACGGGTTCAAATTGTCAGACGAGGTCGAGCTGGAGATTGAACACCGCATTGATAACAACCTTGGCCACGGGCGGGCGGAGCCACGTGATCTGGGCCGTGCCCAACGGCTTGATGATGCGGCGGGTCGGTATATTGAATTTGCAAAAAATACGTTTCCCAGTGATCGGCGACTGGATGGCTTGAGGATCGTTCTCGATTGCGCAAATGGCGCGGCCTATCGGGTGGCCCCGACGGTTCTGTATGAACTGGGCGCGGAAGTTATTCCCATTGGTGTTGAACCCGATGGCTACAACATCAACAAGAATTGCGGCTCAACCGACGTTGAGGCCATGCAGGCAGCCGTGGTGATGCACGGCGCCGACATTGGCATTGCCTTGGACGGAGACGCGGACCGTGTCGTCATGTGCGATGAAAACGGGGATGTTCTTGATGGCGATCAGTTGATGGCGCTGATCGCAAGTTTTTGGATGAAAGAGGGAAAAATCAAAGGTGGCGCCGTGGTCGCGACCGTTATGTCGAACCTCGGGCTTGAGCGGTATCTCACCGACCTGGGGCTGAATATGCACCGCACCAAGGTCGGCGACAGATACGTGGTTGAGACCATGCGGGCGTCAGGCTGTAATCTTGGCGGTGAGCAGTCCGGGCACATTATTATGAGCGACTACGCGACCACCGGTGACGGGCTGGTCGCGGCCCTGCAGGCCCTGGCCGTTCTGGCGAAATCGGACAGGCGCGCTAGCGACGTTATTCGGTTATTTACACCATTGCCGCAGCGCCTCACCAACGTCCGGTGTGAAACGGGTGACCCGATGAGCAGTGAAGGCGTGCTTGCGGCGATTGCAGCGGCAGAGTCGAAGCTGGGCAGCAACGGTCGGGTTCTTGTCCGTAAATCGGGAACCGAGCCTGTTGTGCGGGTCATGGCAGAGGCCGATGACCTCGGATTGATCGATACGGTGATCGCGGATATCGTCGGCGCCATGCACGAAGCACGTTTGTGAGGGACAAGAAATGAAGGGGCGCGTATTGGTTGTTGCCGGTTCCGATTCCGGCGGCGGCGCAGGTATTCAAGCTGACATAAAAACAGTTACAGCCTTGGGCGGGTTTGCTGCGTCCGCAATTACAGCGCTAACCGCGCAAAATACAGAAACCGTGACAGCCGTTCACGTGCCGCCACCGGATTTTGTGGCGGAGCAAATGCGCGTTGTTCTGTCAGACATCGGCGCAGATTGTATCAAAACCGGCATGATGCACAGTGAGCCCATTATCGATGCGGTGGCCGAAGTGCTGGCAACCCAGGCCGTTGGCATTCCAGTTGTGGTTGATCCGGTGCTGATCTCAAAGTCGGGGGCGGCGCTACTGGAAGATTCAGCGCTTCACGCATTCAAGGCGTGGATCGTTTTGCGCGCAGCCTTGATCACACCCAATATTCCGGAAGCTGAGACGCTCACCGGTTTGGAAATTCATACAGTTGATGACATGCGCCATGCGGCAGAAATGCTGTTCACACTCGGCGCTCCAGCCGTTCTGGTGAAGGGCGGGCATCTGGCCGGGAACAAGTCAACGGACGTATTGCTGAGCGAGGATGGCGAGGTGGTTTTCGAAAGTGAACGGATCAACAGCCGCAGTACTCACGGGACTGGCTGTACGTTGGCATCGGGGATAGCCACTGGAATCGCGCAAGGCCTCAGCATCCCTGACGCCGTTGCACGAGCGCGCACTTACTTGCGAGCAGCCATAATCAATGCGCCGGGCTACGGCCGCGGCCATGGCCCGCTTGATCACGGCGTCACAGTTGGCGAAATTCCCAACCTCTGAACGATTGGTATGTCGCCCGCAATCACAAGGATCGGGTGGTTTCGGGCTGGCGACCCATCTACCGTGAGGTTCCTGATTGGAGGAGCCTGATCGTGTCGAACGAGACAAATTGCACAACTGGTCTGGATCAATTGGCCCGTGACTATGCACGGGTTGAGCAGGCCATTGAGTATCTGGAAGACAACTACCTCGAGCAGCCCGAGCTGGACGAGGTGGCGGCTGCGGTCAACCTCAGCCCGGGTCATTTCCAACGCACGTTTAGCCGCTGGGCCGGTGTCTCGCCAAAACGGTTTGCGCAATATCTGACGCTGGATCACGCCCGCCGGTTGCTGGCCGACTCTGAGCCGGTGCTGGATGCGGCATTGGGCTCCGGACTGTCAGGCCCGTCGCGACTGCATGACCTGTTTGTTACCTATGAGGCGATGACGCCGGGGGCCTACCGCCGGGGAGGTGCGGGCGTCGAGATCACTTGGGGGGTCCAGCCAACCCCATTTGGTCTGTGCTACGCCGGACAGACGGAACACGGATTGTGCGCGCTCGGGTTTCTCGGTGACACGGCGCCCGAGCCCGATGCGGCTATTCGGGTCCGCTGGCCCAGAGCACTACTCCAGCGTTCCGATGACGCGCTGGCGCCAGTCATTGAACAGGCCTTTGGCGATTCGGGCGGTCGGCTGCCGGTTCACGTTGTCGGTACCAATTTTCAGCTAAAGGTTTGGGAGGCTTTGCTTCGGGTGCCTCCGGGCGCCGTTATCTCCTATGACCGGCTGGCGAATTTCATGGGTCGGCCCGGCGCCGCAAGGGCCGTCGCTGGCGCCGTCGCCCGCAACCCGGTTGGCTGGCTTATCCCGTGTCATCGAGTGATTCAGAAGTCCGGGCGGTTTTCAGGTTACGCATGGGGACCAATGCGCAAGCGTGCCATGATTGCGCGCGAAGCTGCGGGAGCCATGGAAAATGCATGAGGGCAGGTTGCCGGCTAGAGAATGAAAGAGATCGTTGATGCACCATTGTTATCTGGAGGACTTTGAACTCGGACAGGTGGTCGAGACGACAGCAAAGACGCTGAGCGAGGCCGAGATTCTCGATTTTGCCATGTCTTACGACCCGCAGCCGTTTCATATGGATGCGGAATACGCCAAGGAAGGACCCTTTGGTGGCTTGATCGCCAGTGGGGTGCAGACGCTTGGCATCGCTGTTCGATTAATTATGCAGGCGCAAATTTTTGCGCCGGACGCCTCTCTTGGTTCGCCGGGTCTTGATGAATTACGCTGGCTCGTGCCGGTGCGGCCAGGTGACACCCTTCGGGCTCGTTTTGAGGCTCTCAATGCGCGGCCCTCGAAGTCCAAGCCTGATCGTGGCGTGTTGCGATATGCCTTTGGGGTGATCAATCAGCGCGATGAAACCGTGATGACGGCGCTGGGCACCCAAATCGTCAAGCGCCGGGAAGCTGATACTTAAGATGCCGAAGCAGGTTTGATCGAGGCACGCATCAGGTCTTTGGCCAGCAC
Source organism: Alphaproteobacteria bacterium (assembly GCA_018668475.1). Lineage (GTDB taxonomy): Bacteria > Pseudomonadota > Alphaproteobacteria > UBA828 > UBA828 > JABJCZ01. Next base: position 4,655 of record JABJCZ010000121.1, read on the forward strand.
GGCGTCGGGATACCATTGGCGCGCTTCCTCGAGAATTTCAGGGCCTCTGTAGCGTCCAGAAATATGGGTCAGATAGAGTGCGCCCGCCCGGCAAGCCGTGGCAAACCGGGCGGCGTCGACAGCGGTCAGGTGGCCGTAATGTCGGGCGTGCTCGCGATCTGCGTCGAGGTAAGTTGATTCGATCACCAATCCATCAACGTCGGCCGCAATGTCCAGAAGCCCGTCAGTATCAGCGATATCGCCGACGACCATCAAGCGGGTGCCGGCCACAGATGCTCCCAGGACGTCGTCGGGTGAAACCGTGGTACCGTCGCCGAGGGTCACCGACATGCCTTTCGCCAATTGATGGCGGGAGGGCCCCTCGGGCACGCCAAGACGCTCGGCTGTGCCTTTGTCAAAATGGCGACGGGGAGGTTCTTCAAAAAGGTACGCCAGGCATTCCGCTTCACGGTGGGGAACGGCAATGGCGCGCACCTGCACGTGGTCGCAGGAAACGGTCTCGCCGCTGGCAAGTTCAACGAACTGGACGTTCAGGGCCTTTCCGGCTTCCGGCAGTACAACGTCACACAGCAAACGCCGGGCCAGGCTGATGGCCGTTGGCGGTCCGTAAATTGTCAGCTCCTTCAGCGGTTCCCATTCGCTGAAGGAGGCGGCCAGTCCGCCGAGCCCGAGAATATGGTCGAGGTGGCAGTGGGTCAGAAACACCCTGGTCAGCTTGCGATAGCCGACTTTTCCCCGGATCAGCTGGCGTTGTGTGCCCTCGCCGCAATCCACCAGGAAGCGTTCGGTTTCATGAAATACCATGAGGCCCGATAGGCCCCGATCGGCCGTTGGGCGGCTGGCAGCAGTTCCAAGAAACATGATATCGAACATGATCGTCGGCTCCCGGTCGGACCCAATTGACGACAAGCGACTTTACGGCGCGGCGCTCGCCCGCTACATCCCCAACATGATA
>JABJCZ010000122.1 GCA_018668475.1 Alphaproteobacteria bacterium
CGGTGTTTCGTCGCGCCGGAAGTTGTATTCCCGTTCGTGCTCCTGATGGAAGGCATTGACCACCGGCGCCATGGACGTGAGGTCGCCGGGCACATCGACGGAGAGTGTCCGCCACTGGCCGCGATACATCATGTCGACAGACCGTTGGAACATCATGTCCTTCGCAGCGACGCCCTCATGCTTGAGCCGTTCGCCGGCTTCTTTTTCCAATTTGCGGTATTCGCGGTCGAGCTTCGTCGCGTTCACGTCGTCCGCGGCGGCGATGTAGCTCTGGCCGATGTCGTGGCGAATATCCACCAGCAGGCAACCCATGGCCGAGGTGGTGCCCGGGTTCGGCGGCACAATCACGGTGGGAATGGACAGTTCCTTGGCGAGCGCCACCCCATGCAGGCCGCCAGCGCCGCCAAAGGCGACGAGGGCGAAGTCTCTGGGGTCATAGCCACGAGCGATGGAAATCAGCCGCACCGCGTCAGCCATATTGGCATTGGCAACGGAGAGTACCGCCTTCGCGGCCTCCGGCACACCCATGCTGAGCGGCTTGGCGACGGTGGAGGCAACTGCCTTTTCTGCAAGGTCGGTCTTCAGGTTAATTTCACCACCAGCGAGCTCGGCGCCAAGGCGACCGAGGGCTAGATTGGCATCGGTGTTGGTTGCGACCTTGCCGCCGGTGTCATAGCAGGCCGGTCCCGGAACGGAGCCGGCAGATTGCGGGCCGTTGCGCAGCGAGCCGCCCTGGTCAATCCACGCTAACGAGCCGCCGCCGGCGCCAATGGTCAGCACTTCGATGGATGGGAAGCGGATCGGGTAGCCATACTCAATGTACCAGTCCTTGGTCACCCGGTTCTGCCCGTCATAGGCCAGCGAGACATCCGTGGATGTGCCGCCCATATCCAGGCCAATGGCGTTTTTGAAGCCGCACAGGCCAGCCACGTAGCGGCTGGCGATGGCCCCGGCAGCAATGCCTGAGCCCGCGAGCCGGCCTGCGTAGTCCTGCGCAGTTTTCGCGGTCATGACGCCGCCACCGGAGTGCAGCAGCAGCAGGTCGCGCTTGTAGCCGTCTTTCGCCAGCTGTTCGCTCATGCGCTGGGTGTACTCGCCCACAACTGGTGCCAGCATGGCGTTGACCACGGTTGTCGAGAAGCGCTCATGCTCGAAGATTTCGGGCAGGGTCTCGCTGCTGGTAACGATGCGCACATCCGGCAAAGCTTTTTCGAGAATTTCGCGCATGCGCAATTCGTTAACCGGGTTGATGAAGGAGTTCATGAAGCAGATCGCCACCGCCTTGATGCCGCGCTTTTTCAATACGCGGGCGAGCTTGCGGGCCTCGGCCTCATTAAGCTTCTCCACCACATTGCCCGAGCCATCTACACGCTCAGTGATCGATAGCCGATCCCGGCGGCGGATGTAGGGCGGGGCGACATCCTTATATGTGTCCCACAGCTCTTCCTTGTTGCCGCGGCGGATCTCGATCACATCGCGAAAACCCTTGGAGCAGATCATCGCGGACGGCGGCAGCCGGCGCGTGATCAGCGCGTTGGTGGCAACCGTTGTGCCATGAGAGAAGAGTGAGACTTTTTTGAGGTCAACCCCGGCATCCTTGACGCCGCGCATAGCGCCGACGATGGGATCCTGGGTAGATGCAGTCTTGGCGTTCCGGATTTTCCCTGACTTTTCGTCGAGGATCACGATATCCGTGAACGTCCCGCCGATATCAACGGCAACACGAGTATTGGACACGGGGTAATATTCTCCCTGAAGGGTCTGATACAACGCAAAATTCCGTCGCCCAACTTAGCGTCCGACCCCCCTACGTCAATGCTTGAATCGGGTGGTGCCTGTCGCTCGCCGGTTGCTATCGCGCCGACGCCGGGCGCGTATCTCACCCTGATCGGTGGATTGGCGGGCCAATGCAGGCACCGCGAGTAGCGCACACAAGCCTTGCAATACTGGTCGCAATGGCGGATATAGGGGTGTCGGTAGCACATGTCCCCCTTGTGGGGATGTATCGCGGACGTATCTGACACCTAATCC
>JABJCZ010000123.1 GCA_018668475.1 Alphaproteobacteria bacterium
CACCGGAAAGTGTGTCACTGGTGCGGGATGCCAACCCTCGCCGCCGATTAGCGATCATGGCGGCGCGCTTCTTTGGCCGCCAGCCTCGGGTTGTGGCCGGCGTAACCGGCACCAACGGCAAAACATCCGTGGCCAATTTTACACGCCAGATCTGGCAGGCCGCAGGCTTCAGGGCTGGCAGCCTCGGCACGCTCGGCGTTGATGCCGACGGGTTCAGTCACGCGCTGCGCCATACAACGCCTGACCCAGTAACCCTACATCATATGCTGGCCGAACTGGCCGCCGCCGGCGTCGATCATCTGGCCCTGGAAGCGTCGAGCCATGGCCTTGACCAATATCGCCTTGATGGCGTGCAGGTGGGCGCGGCCGCGTTTCTCAATATCACTCATGACCATCTCGATTATCACGCTGGCGCAGAAGCCTACTTCCGCGCCAAGGCGGGATTATTCGAACGTGTAATGGCCCCCGGTGGCACCGCTGTGCTCAACGTCGACGCACCCGAATTTAACCGCCTGAAAGAACTTTGCCGAGCCCGTCAGCATCGCCTGATCACCTTTGGCAATGCCGGTGCCGACCTCGCGCTCATCGAGCGTCATGAGAACGGCTTTGGTCAACGCCTGGTGATCGAGGCGTTCGGCGAGCGCTACGATTTTGCCGTGATGCTTCCCGGCGGCTTCCAGGCATCCAATATACTTGCGGCAGCGGGCCTTGCCATTGCGACCGGCCTCAAGCCGCCTCAGGCGATGGCGGCATTGCCCGGCCTTGCCGGCGTGCGCGGCCGACTTGAAATTGTCGCGCATCACCCGGGTGGTGCCCCGGTGGTCGTGGACTACGCCCACACGCCGGACGCGTTGGCCTCGGCACTTGATGCACTGCGGCCCGGCGTGCGTGGCCGGCTGGTTGTCATGTTCGGGTGCGGCGGTGACCGTGATCGCGCCAAACGCGCAGCAATGGGAGCGATCGCTGCCAAACACGCCGACGATGTGTTCATCACCGATGACAACCCGCGCAGCGAAGACCCGGCGGCGATCCGCTCGGCGATTATCGCGGCCTGCCCCGACGCACATGAGATCGGAGATCGGGCCGACGCCATTGCAACAGCGCTCGCGTCGCTCGGGCCGGACGACGCATTGCTGCTGGCTGGCAAAGGCCATGAACAGGACCAGATCATCGGTGACGAAGTTATCCGCTTCGACGATGCGACCGTTGCGCGTGAGGTTGCCGCCCACCTTCGGAAGGCGCGATCATGACGAACACCCCGCGCAATACAGAGGCCCTATGGACGGCGATCGATGCTACCGCTGCGACCAGCGGTCGGGCGCGCGGCGGTATCTGGAACGCGACCGGCGTATCCATCGACAGTCGCAGCGTATCGCAAGGTGATCTATTTGTGGCGCTGGTCGGGCCGACCCACGACGCCCATGATCACCTTACCCAGGCCCTGGAGAACGGCGCAGCTGCCGCGGTTGTCTCAACCGTTCCGGCGCGCCTCGCCGATACGGCGCCGTTGCTGATCGTTGACGACACCACAGCCGCCCTCGAAGCTCTTGGACGCGCGGCGCGAAACCGTAGCCCGGCCCGGGTCGTTGCCATTACCGGCAGCGTCGGCAAAACCGGCACCAAGGAACTGACCGCCGCCGCACTTGCAGCAACCGGCCCAACGACAGCAACCATCGGCAACCTCAACAATCATTTCGGCGTGCCGCTGAGCCTCGCAAGGCTGCCGGCAAGCGCTGTCTTTGCCGTGCTCGAAGCCGGCATGAGCGCGCCCGGTGAAATCGCGACGCTTGCCCGCCAGATCCGTCCGCACGTTGCTGTGGTCACTACAGTTGAGGCAGTGCATACCGAGTTTTTTGACTCCCTTGAGGGCGTCGCCGATGCCAAGGGAGAAATTTTCCAGGGGCTTGAGCCCAACGGCACCGCGATCATCAACCGCGACAACCGTTTCTTCTATCGGCTTGTGGCGCTGGCTGAAGAAACCGGGGCCGGCAAGATTATCAGTTTCGGCACGTGCCAAAAAGCCGATGTGAGGCTGCTTGATTGCGTCCCCGATGCCGCTGGCAGCGCATTGACCGTCAGCCTGCATGGCACCGAGATGACCTATCGGCTCAAACTGAACGGTCAACACTGGGCGCTCAATAGTCTGGCGGCACTGGCCGCCGCAACGGCCGCGGGGGCCGACCCGACGCGCGCCATTGAAGGTCTGGCTGCGGTGGCGCCGATGAAAGGCCGTGGCGAACAGCTGCGGGTTGCCTTTGCGGATGGCCACCTTGATCTCATCGACGAGACCTATAATGCGAGCCCGGCCTCGGTCAGTGCCGCGCTGCAGGCCCTTGGCACTTGCACACCAGGCGCCGGCGGGCGCCGCATCGCCGTGCTCGGCGACATGCTTGAACTCGGCCCTGAGGCCGATCGCTGGCACGCGGACCTGGCCGCTGACGCTGACGCCGCGAGCATCGATCTGGTCTGCACTGCGGGCCCACTGATGGCGCACCTGCACGTCGCTCTACCGACATCACGCCGTGGCATCCATGCGCAATGCGCAGAAAAACTCATTGCCCCGCTGCTGGATATTCTGACACCGGGCGATGTCGTGCTGATCAAGGGTTCCCTCGGTAGCCGCATGAGGCAGATCATCGAGGCACTGACCCACTCACCAACCACCGGCGTTCGCGCCGTCAACGGCGAGTAGAGAGGGCCGCAGATGCTTTATAACCTGCTCTTCCCGCTCGCTGACGGTGCCGGATTTTTCAATCTCTTTCAGTATCTGACCTTCCGCACTGGCGGCGCCGTGTTGACCGGGCTGCTAGTCAGCTTCCTGTGTGGCCCGGCACTCATTCGCGCACTCAAGATACGCCAGGGTAAAGGTCAACCCATCCGTGCTGACGGACCCGAAGGGCATTTGCTGACCAAGCAGGGCACACCCACCATGGGTGGCGTGTTGATTTTGCTTGCGCTGCTTGCCGGCACGCTGCTGTGGGCCGACCTGACCAACGCCTATGTTTGGATCCTGCTGTTTGTCACGCTTGGCTTCGGCGCGATCGGATTTATGGACGACTATCTCAAAGTTCGCCGTCAGCATTCCGACGGCGTTCCTGGGCGCATCAAACTGGTGCTCGAGATCGCCATTGCACTGGGGGCGACGTTCTGGATCGTCAGCATTTCGGCGCCGCCACTGGAGAACGGCCTGACCCTACCGTTCGTCAAGTCCATCATCATTGATCTCGGCTGGTTCTTTATTCCATTCGCCACGCTGGTCATGGTTGGCGCCTCAAACGCAGTGAACCTGACAGATGGTCTCGACGGGCTCGCCATTGTGCCGATCATGATCGCCGCAGCCTGCTTCGGCGCGATCTCGTATTTCGTCGGCAACAGCGTTTTCAGTGATTATTTGCAGCTTCAATATGTGCCGGGCACCGGCGAGTTGACGGTCTTCTGTGGTGCACTTGTGGGCGCTGGCCTCGGGTTCCTCTGGTTCAACGCGCCACCCGCCATGGTGTTTATGGGTGATACAGGCTCGCTGGCTGCCGGCGGCGCGCTGGGCGCCATCGCCGTGATGACGAAGCATGAGCTTGTACTTGCCATTGTCGGCGGTCTGTTTGTGCTGGAGACAGTTTCGGTGATCGTTCAGGTCGCCAGTTTCAAGATGTTCGGCCGCAGGGTTTTTCGCATGGCGCCGCTGCACCATCATTTCGAGCGCAAGGGCCTGGCCGAGCCCACGATTGTTATTCGTTTCTGGATTGTCTCGGTGATCCTCGCGCTCATCGGCCTGGCCACGCTGAAGCTGAGATGAGCGGATGATCGTGCCTCACACATATGCTGGTAAAGGTGTCGCCGTTCTCGGTCTCGGCAAAACCGGGCGCGCTGCACTTGAGGCCTTTGCGGCCGCTGGAGCTGCACCCTTGGTTGCGTGGGATGACGCCGCCGACGCCCGCGATAAGCTGCCAACGGGCGCCGCTGCGGTGGCGCCCGCGACGATCGACTGGAGCCAGATGGATCTGCTGGTGCCAAGCCCCGGCGTGCCCGACGAGCACCCGATGACGCTGGCCGCCCGCAAGGCCGGGTGCCGGATCACCGGCGACGTGGAGGTGCTGTGGGAAGCCGCACCCGAGCCGCGGTACATCGGCGTTACCGGCACCAATGGAAAGTCCACCACGACCTCATTGATCGCGCATATTCTGACACAGGCCGGCCGCACGGTAGCGGCAGGCAGCAACCTCGGCACCCCGGCCCTAGCCTTGCCGAAGTTGGCCGCCGACGGCGCCTATGCACTGGAGATGTCGTCTTATCAATTGGCGCTGGGCGAACACTTGTCATTCGACATTGCGGTGTTGCTCAACATCACGCCTGACCATCTGGAGCGTCACGGCACGTTGGAGGCCTATGTTGCGGCCAAAGAGAGCATCTTCCGCACAGGCCGTCTGAGCACCGCAATCATTGGCATCGACGATGCCGAATGCCGCCGCATTTATGACAGGCTAATCGCCGCGGGCAGCGGCACCATCATCCCGCTCGCCGTCGGCCAGATGCTGAGCCACGGCATCTCAGTCGTCGATGGTGTTCTGTACGACGCGGAACGCGAAATATGTGACCTCACCAGCGCCGTTGCCCTGCCCGGCGCGCACAATTGGCAAAATGCCGGTGCCGCCTACGCCGTCGCGCGCGCCCATAATGTACCGGAAGAGGTCATCGTTCAGGCCCTCCACACTTACCCGGGCCTTGCGCATCGCATGGAGCACGTCGCGACCATCGATGGAATTGCCCTGATCAATGACAGCAAAGCCACCAACGCAGACGCCGCCGCCCGGGCGCTGGCGTGTTACGACAACGTCTACTGGATTGCCGGCGGCAAGCCCAAGTCAGGTGGTCTGAATGCCCTGCGCCCCTGGCTCAAGCACGTTCGCCATGCCTGCCTCATCGGCGAAGCAATGGATGGGTTCGAGACGGATCTGACTGGCGACGTCTCGATCAGTCGGTCAGGCGATCTCGCCACCGCGCTTGGCGACGCCATCGCTCACGCGCGAGCCGGCGGTTTGCCGGGAGCGGTCATTCTGTTTTCACCGGCCTGTGCATCATTCGATCAATACCCGAACTTCGAGGTGCGCGGCGATGCGTTCCGCGACCTTGCGCACGCGCTGAATCACCGGGATGACACTTCAAGCGGCGGGAGCTCGGCAAAATGACCAGCTTTTCACGCGAAGATCGTAGCGTCATCGGCCGGTGGTGG
>JABJCZ010000014.1 GCA_018668475.1 Alphaproteobacteria bacterium
CATCATGAAACACAGCTCGTTGATCAGGCCCGGTGATCACGGCGCCGTGCAGCTGCCAGGTGCCTTCCTCCAGGACAGCCTCTTTGGCATCGATCCGGCCAACAAACTGATCGTCGGCCTGAAAGGTGAAAATGATGACTTCATGCAGGGTAACGGTATCTTGGTCGATGCGCCGCGCATGGACGACGGACTGGGTATCTCCATCTCCCTGACGCAACCATATGCCGGTTTGTGAGAGCGCCAATAAACTCGACTTGCCACCCAGATACTTGGCATCCATCTGTTCGTAGCGACTGACCATGGCTGCCGCCATGGGGTTGAATACTGTGACGGTGAAGGCGCCGAGCACGAGGGCGAGCGCCAGCACCGGCACCAGGAATTGCCAGACCGAGACACCGGCGGAGCGGGCCACGACCAGTTCGTGATTCCGGGTCATGCGGGTAAAAGTCCAAAGTCCGCCGACAAGAGCTGCAAACGGCAGCACCTTCTGGGCCATGAACGGAATACGCAACAAAGCCATTTGCAGCATGACACCCAGGGTCGCCAACTCCTTGTCCACCCCGGAACCGCGGCGTAATAGCTCAACCGAATCGAATACAAAAATAGTGGCGACGAAGATCAGGAAGACCAGCGCGATCCCGACAAAAAATTGCCGTCCGATATAGAGCGAGATTGTGGTTGATAGGCGCATGCCAGTGGGGCTCCGGGCGGCCTGCTCAGGCTTCCGAGGGCGCCGCGTGGCGCCCCCCGCGAGGCCGTCGCTGCATCAGATAGAAGCCGCCACAGATAAACATGGCCGCATTGACATACATGAGCCAAACGAGATGGGGCTGTTTGGAGACGAGGTTGACCAGCGTCAGTCCGATGGCCTCAAACAGGAAGGCCGTAAGAATGCCGGCCATAATTCGTTGCCATTGGCCGCGTCGGCTCAAATGTCCGCCGATCACGGCGGCCATTGCGATGGCCGTCAGCCCAAAGGCAAATAGCGGGGTTACGATTCGCTGGTGGGCTTCCGCCAGAAACTTGTTGCGGTTTCTATCGTTGTCATAGCCGGGCTTCGGATTGAAAAGCTCGTGCATGTATCGTTCGCGTGGCTCACGCCACCGCTCGCCGGGGTTCTCCGTTATCAGCTGCAGATCAAGCGCGTAGGAATCGAAATACAGTAATGAAAGCCGACCCGTACCTTTGTCAATTTCCTGCCGGTTGCCATTGATGAGCACGAATCGCGGGCCTAGCTCGGTCGCCACTAGCGCGCCTGATTCCGCCATCATTGTCACTGGTTGAGCGCGCAGCCGCGCGTCGTGGACCAGAATGCCGCGCAATTGACCGTTGGTGTCGCGCGCCCGCACGTAGACGGTCACATCATTGATCAACGTCGTAAACACACCTTCCTGCAACAGGACTGACGAATAGTCACTGCGGATGATGGTCTGCCGGTCTTTGAATGTTCGATAGCTCATTGGCGTGAAATACATGTTGATCGCGAAAGAGAGCACCATCACGACCCCCGCGAGCAGCAGTGCTGGCGCCGCAAGTGACCACTGACTGGCGCCAGAAGCCCGAAGGCTGACCAGTTCGCTATCGACCACCAACTTGTTGTAAACAAACAGAATGGCGCAAAAGAGCGCGATCGGCAGGATGACACCCAGAAAGGACGGCAGCAGCAGCATGCTGAGGTGCAAAAACGCACTCAGCGACAGACCCTTGTTGACGATCAGGTCGATAAACCTGAGCGACTGGGTCAGCCAGATTATGGCAGTCAGCCCGAAAGTAATGAACAGGACTGGCAGAGCCAGCTGGCGAAAGATATATCGCTGATAACGCAGCATGAGACCGATTATAAGGAGCCTCTGGCGAGCCGGACACCCCCGACGCCCCGATGATGTGTGAAATCTGGGTTCACTCTGTCGGTGGGGATAAGCTATAGAGTCAGGCGCCGCAACAACGAAGTCGTGCCAGATTGAATTGTGCCGCGCTGACGAACCAGCTCTGGCGCACCATAATGTGACCCCTTGAAGGAGACGATAATGAAAATCGCGTTCGCGACCCCGGGCCATCCTGATTCCGGATCTCTTGCCGTCGGTATTTTGGCGGATCGTGTTTTGACCGAATCGGCGCAGGCACTGGATGCCGCGACTGACGGCGCTATTAGCCGGGCGCTGTCAGGGGGAAAATTCGAGGGCAAGAAGAACACCACCTTGTCCATTGAGGCGCCGCACGGGCTAGGCATCGCACGGATTCTTCTTGTCGGGCTGGGCGCGGCTGACGAAATTGACGACCTGCGCCTCCAGGCGGCAGGTGGCGCGGCCTTGCGCGCGCTCGGGCGGCTGGGAGAGGTCACGGCGGCCTTTGCGGTTGATGCCATAGACGGGTGCAACATTGCGTTGGACCAGATGGCCGCAGAAATCGCGTTCGGGGCGCAGCTCGGCAGTTATCGTTTCGCCAAATACCGCACCAAGACGGAGAGCGGTGCTGGTGACACGACGGTTGAGACTCTGACAATGCTGACGGTCGCGCCGGAAGCGGCTGAAGCGGCCTGGGCGCCGCGGGCACGCTCGGCAGAGGGCGTATTCCTCGCACGAGACCTCGTCAGTGAGCCTGGCAATGTCAAATTTCCCGCAGCCATTGTCGAGGATATCAAGGGCCTGGCCGATATCGGTGTAGATGTGGAGATTCTCGATCAAGCCAAAATGGCAGAGCTTGGTATGGGAGCCATGCTTGGCGTCTCCCAGGGCAGCCGCAAGGCGCCTTACATAGCCATAATGCGCTGGAACGGCGCGCCCGATGGCGCAGAGCAAGCGCCGGTTGCCCTCGTTGGCAAGGGCGTTACCTTCGATACTGGCGGCATTTCGCTCAAACCTGCCGGCGGCATGGAAGAAATGAAATATGACATGGGCGGCGCCGGCGCTGTCATCGGTGCGATGAAGGCGATTGCGGGTCGCGCCGCGAGAGCCAATGTCGTTGGAGTGGTGGGGCTCGTCGAAAACATGCCCGACGGAGACGCCCAGCGCCCCGGCGACGTGGTGTACACCATGTCCGGGCAGACCATCGAGGTGATCAACACCGATGCGGAGGGCCGCCTGGTTCTGGCCGATGTTCTGTATTACACGCAGACCGTCCTCAAACCCCGGGCGATGATTAATCTCGCGACCCTGACTGGCGCCATGGTGGTTACGCTGGGGACGCATATTGCCGGCATTTTCGCTAACGATGACGTGCTTGCGGAGCAGTTGCAGGACGCCGGTGCGGCGAGTGGTGAGAACGTCTGGCGGTTGCCGCTTGATGCCCGCTACGACAAGGAAATCAATTCCGACATTGCCGACATGAAGAACGTCGGCAAATCACGTGAGGCAGGCAGCATTGCGGGCGCCCAGTTGCTCCAGCGTTTTGTCGGCGATACCCGCTGGGTCCATATCGATATAGCTGGTATGGCCTGGATGAAGCGTGGCGACGACCCGTTGGTGCCCAAGGGTGCCGCCGGGTTTGGCGTGCGGTTGCTGGACCGTCTGGTGGCTGACAATTTTGAGGGCTAATTGTCCCGGACGACAAGGATGAGCCAGGTCGCGTTTTATCAGTTGCGTACGACGGCACTTGAAAAAGCGCTTCCCAAATTGCTGGAAAAGGCGATCTCGGGCGGGATGCGGGCGTTTGTCGTCGCGGGCTCCGAGGCGCAGGTGGAGACGCTAAACGCCGCCCTGTGGACCTATGACCCTGCCTCGTTTCTGCCCCATGGCACGGCGCAGGAGGGGGCGGCCGACCGCCAGCCTATTCTCATTGCTACGGACGCCAGCACGCATGGCGATAATCCGAATGATGCATCTTTGCTCGTGCTCTTGAATGGGGCGCAAGTGTCCGGGCCAGCATCATTTTCACGGTGCGTAGATATGTTTGACGGACGGATCGATTCTGAGTTGACGGCAGCCCGTGCGCGGTGGAAGCGTCACTCGGATGCCGGCGATGAGGTCACATACTTTGAACAGACTGCTGATGGCCGTTGGGAGAAACGCGCCTGACCCGGTGGTCATCTTGTGCTGATACAGCGATATCACGGTACCGTTTTCAGCGGTTGTAGCGCGCGCCAACACGCTCTATAAAGCGCCAGCCAAAAATTCGGGAGATATCGAAGTATGGCCATCGAACGTACGCTATCCATCATCAAACCTGATGCGACCCGGCGCAACCTGACCGGGGCGATCAATCAGCGCTTTGAAGATAAGGGTCTGCGCATAATCGCCCAAAAGCGGGTGCAGTTGACTCTTGATCAAGCACAGAAGTTTTATGCCGTGCATAGTGAGCGGGCATTTTACGACGACTTGTGCCAGTACATGACCTCAGGACCTGTCGTTGTGCAGGTGTTGTACGGCGAGGACGCCGTGACCGCCAACCGGTTGATCATGGGTGCAACCAATCCAGCTAACGCGGATAAAGACACGATCCGTAAGGATTTTGGCGAGTCTGTTGAAGCCAATTCGGCCCATGGGTCGGATTCACCGGAAAATGCCGCTATCGAGATCGCGTTCTTCTTCTCGGAGACCGAGATTGTCGGCTGATCGTCGAGTATTGACGTAAATTAAGCGGGCGGCGCTCCGAGACGGGCGCCGCCCGTTTTTTTTGGTTGTTGTTATTCAGGCTGTTGCGTCCCATATGGCATTAGCGAGATTTTGCCTGTGGTATAGTCTGCTTACTCCCTAAACTGGGCCGATGAAGATGAGTGACGAACGAAAAACCGGTCGACCGGACAATGACACCGGGGTGGTTACCCGGACCAAGCCGACGACGCAAAAGCCGGCGATGTACAAGGTCTTGTTATTGAACGATGATTACACGCCCATGGAGTTCGTCATCATGGTGCTGATGGGCTTTTTTGGCATGAATAATCAGCAGGCAACGGATGTCATGCTGCACGTCCATAAGCGTGGTGTAGGCGTGTGCGGAATTTTTTCTTATGAAGTGGCGGAAACCAAGGTGAGCCAGGTCATGGATTGTGCGCGCCAGAACGAGCACCCCTTGCAGTGCACGATGGAAAAAGATTGATCGCCCGATTCAGGGCGCAGACGTTGTGTTTTGAGGAGAGTTGAGGACCATGTTGTCGCCGGACCTTGAAAAATGTTTGCACCGGGCTTTGGCCCTTGCCGTCGAGTATCGCCACGAATTTGCGACGCTTGAACATCTTCTGCTCGCATTGACCGATGATCCCGATGCCATTGCCGTGCTCAAGGCCTGCGGTGTGGATATTGATGTATTGAAGGCAGATCTCGCCGGTTTTATTGAGACCGAGCTCGAGGGCCTGATCATCGACCCGAAGACCGACGGTGATATCGAGGCACGGCCGACCAACGCGTTTCACCGGGTCATCCAGCGAGCGGTATTGCATGTGCAATCGTCGGGCCGTGAGCAGGTGACTGGGGCCAATGCGCTGGTCGCTATCTTTTCGGAACGGGAGAGCCACGCCACGTATTTTCTGCAAGCGCAGGAAATGACCCGATATGACGCCATAAATTACATTTCGCATCACATCGCCAAGGTACCGGGTGGCGCGCCTGGCCTCGGCACTGCCTCCGGCACGGATGAAGATGCGCAGGGTGAAGACATGGTCAAGGAAGGCGCGGATGCGCTGGAGGCCTATTGTGTGGACCTCAACCAGAAAGCTCGAGACGGACAAATTGACCCGCTCATTGGGCGGAATGCCGAAATTGATCGCACCATTCAGGTGCTGTGCCGCCGTACCAAGAACAACCCGCTTTATGTGGGTGATCCTGGCGTCGGCAAAACCGCCATCGCCGAAGGACTGGCCCGGCGCATCGTCAAAGGCGAGGTGCCGGAGGTTCTGGCGGATGCCACCATCTTTGCCCTCGACCTTGGGTCTTTGCTGGCCGGCACTCGCTATCGGGGTGATTTTGAAGAGCGCATCAAGGCTGTGATTGCGGAACTTGAAGCCCATGCGGATGCGGTTCTCTTTATCGATGAAATTCATACGGTCATCGGTGCAGGCGCAACATCCGGCGGTGCCATGGACGCGTCCAACTTGTTGAAGCCAGCGCTGCAGGGCGGCTCGCTCAGGTGCATCGGCTCGACCACTTACAAGGAATTTCGGAATTACTTTGAGAAGGATCGCGCGCTGGTGCGCCGATTTCAGAAGATCGATGTTCCTGAGCCGAGCATTGAAGATACGGTCAAGATTCTGCGTGGCTTGCAGCCCTATTACGAGGAACACCACAAGGTTCGCTATACCGCCGAGGCAGTACGCACTGCCGTTGAACTGGCGGCACGCTATATCAACGATCGCAAATTGCCCGACAAAGCCATCGATGTGATTGATGAAGTGGGCGCCGCGCAAATGCTGAAGCCCGAGGGCAAGCGGCGGCGCACCATTGGTGTGCGTGATGTTGAGGCAATTGTCGCCCGGATCGCCCGCATTCCGCCAAAGAGCGTCAGCCGGCAGGACAAGAAATCGCTTGAGAATCTGGAGCGAGACCTGAAGACCGTGGTGTTCGGCCAGGACGATGCTGTGCGCCAGGTGGCAACTGCGATCAAGATGTCGCGGGCCGGCTTGCGCGAGCCTGAGAAACCTATCGGCAGCTACCTGTTTTCGGGTCCGACCGGTGTCGGCAAGACCGAGGTGGCGCGCCAGCTCGCCCATACGCTGGGCATCGAGTTGATCCGGTTCGATATGTCGGAATACATGGAACGCCACTCGATTTCGCGACTGATCGGCGCGCCCCCAGGGTATGTCGGGTTTGATCAGGGTGGCCTGCTCACCGATGGCATCGACCAGACCCCGCATGCTGTCTTGTTGCTTGATGAGATCGAAAAGGCTCATCCCGACCTCTTCAATTTGCTGCTTCAGGTGATGGACCACGGCAAGCTGACAGACCACAACGGCAAGACAGTCGATTTTCGCAATGTGGTGATCATCATGACGACCAATGCTGGCGCAGCCGATATGGCTAAGCCGGCGATGGGCTTCAAGCGTGAGGTCCGTTTTGGTGAGGATGATGAGGCGATCAAGCGCATGTTTACGCCGGAGTTTCGTAACCGGCTGGATGCGGTAGTTGGCTTCGCGGCTCTTGGGCCTGAGGTTGTCGGCCGGGTTGTCGACAAGTTCATCATGCAGTTGGAAGACCAGTTGTCCGATCGCAATGTCGAGATTGAACTGACGCCTGCCGCGCGCACCTGGTTGGCGGAGCAGGGCTATGATCCGGCGAACGGCGCGCGGCCACTGGCACGGCTAATTCAGGAGAGCGTCAAGAAACCGCTCGCCGAAGAATTGCTGTTCGGCAAGTTGGCCAAGGGCGGTCTGGTCGTTGTGGATTGTCCCAAGGGGAAGCTCAAATTCACCTATCCGGCTAAACCAGCGGCACCCAAGGGCAAAGGCAAGCGGTCCCCTGGAAAAGGCCCGCCCGACGGCACACCGAAAGTGCCGGAACTCGTGCAGCCCTGAAGCGCGCGCGGCTCCTGAGCGTTACCCTCTTGATACGATTCACCTGACTCGACGGGATTCCGGCATTGGCGTTTTCTCTTCTGGATGGTTTGCGTGTGCTCGATATGAGCCAGTACGCGCCGGGCCCTTATGCGAGCCTCCTACTCGCTGATCTTGGTGCTGACGTGGTGCGGGTTGAACCGCCGGGCGGTGAGCCCATGCGGCGCATCGGGCCGGCGGATGCCGACGGCATTTCCGCTTGGTACAAGGTGCTCAATCGCTCGAAACGTATCGTCGAGCTGGACCTGAAGGCGGAGGATGGCAAGGCCGCATTCCGCGCGCTGCTTGAACAGTCCGACGCCTTGCTCGAGTCCTATCGGCCAGGGGTACTGGATCGGCTCGGCTTCTCACGGCAGAACCTTGAGGAGATTAATCCACGACTGGTGCATTGTGCGCTTTCGGGCTGGGGGCAGACAGGCCCCTATGCGATGCGTGGCGGGCACGATCTCAACTATATGGCGCTTTGCGGCGGGTTGGTGACGTCTGGCACGGCTGATGCGCCGACAATCTCGTTCCCGCAGGTGGCGGATTATTCAAGTGGTGTGCAGGCGGCCCTCTCGGTGGTTGCAGCGCTTCTGGGCAGGGAGCGTCGCGGGCGTGATGGCAAAGGCACGTTCATTGATACCAGCATCGCTGAAGCTGTTTTGCCATGGCAGGCCTGGACCATGACCGGCATGGTTCGCCCCGGCTTCGGCCTGCCGCGCGGTCAGACTTTCCTGAACGGTGGTGTTGCCTACTACAACATCTATCCGACGCGGGACGGTCGCCATGTGACCATCGGCGCGATCGAGGAGAAATTCTGGCGGGCTTTCTGTGAGGCCGTTGATCGCCCTGACTGGGTTGCCCGGCAACAAGATGACGCACCTCAGGTGGCCTTGATGCAAGAGGTTGCGGACCTTTTCATCTCGCGGGATTTTGATGACTGGGCGACGCTGCTCGCTGATGTGGATTGCTGCTTCGAGCCGGTTCACGATATGGCCGAAGTCGCGGCCCATCCGCATATCGCGGCACGCGGGATGGTTCGGCCTTCAGACGGTGATGACCCGTTTGTTGAGATTGCGTTTCCGGCGTGGATTGATGGCGCGCCGATGCCGCCACGCACGGCACCTGCGCCTGTCAGTGCAGCGGACGTTTTGAGCGGTTGGGCGGGCGACGAAACGCCTTAAGCGCGCAAGCTGCTCACGGTCGAGCAGGCAGACCCAGATGCTGGCGTACTCCGGCCTCGCGGCGGCCTCGTAAGCCCACAGTGCGTCCGGCATTTACCGCCTGTTCGGCAGAAATACCTGTAGCCGCGAGGTAAAGCGCCCACATGGCGCCGGCCCGATTGGCGGACACGCAGTGAACGTGTATCGCCTGGCCACCAGGTGCCGCGATCACGTCGGCGAACCGGGCAATCTGGTCGTCTGTCGGTGCGCCATTGGCGATCGGAATATTGATGTAGCGCAGCCCCAATGCTTCCACTACCGCCCGCTCCTGCGCCGTACCTTCCTTGGGTGTTCGCAGGTCGATCACGGTGCCGTAGCCAAGGCTCTTAAGCATTTCCGGCCCGCCTTGATGAAGCAGGCCGCCGGTAGAGACATGCGGCGTCGTGCGGTTGTAGTAGCTGACCTCAGCGCCAACCTTGTCGCCAAACGGAACCTCGCCCGCTTGTGATGGCGAAGGAGCGCTCGCCACCAAAGCTAATGCAATCGCGGCGCCTGGAAGCAGAGTGTTCCAGGCAGGTATCAGGTGTCGCTTCATGGAGTTCTCAGTCCGGTTTGCGGTAAGGAGAGTGCTTGGATAAGGCTTCGATTTCCCAGTCCACCTCGTTGACCTCACGCTCAAGATACTGGCCGATGGCTTCGCGGAGACCCGGGTGGGTTATCCAGTGGGCTGAGTAGGTGGTAATCGGCAGGTAGCCACGCGCCAATTTGTGCGGCCCCTGCGCGCCGGCTTCAACCCGCCCGAGGCCGTGCTTGATGGCGTAATCGATGGCCTGATAATAGCACGCTTCGAAATGCAGGAAGCGATGGTCCTCAATGCAGCCCCAGTTGCGGCCATAGAGTGTGCCATCACCCATAAGGTTAAGCGCGCCTGCGATGGGTCGGCCGTCGCGTTCTGCCATCACGAGGACCACCTGGTCTCCCATGCGTTCTCCGAGCAGGCTGAAGAAGGTTCGGGTCAAGTATGGGGTGCCCCATTTGCGGGCTCCATTTTCCTGATAGAACACAAAAAAAGCGTCCCAATGGTGCTCCTTAATCTCATCACCGGATAATGCGGTGATGGTCAATCCCTCGGGCAGAGCCTCGCGGCGTTCTTTCTTAATTTGCTTGCGTTTGCGGGATGACAGCGTGGCGAGAAACGCATCGAAATCCGCGTAATTGTCATTTTCCCAATGAAACTGGACGCCGGTGCGCTGCAACAAGCCGGCCTCTCCCATCGCGGTCCACTCAGGCTCGGTCGGAAAGGTAATGTGGATGGAGGACGCGCCAATCTGCTCACAGCGCTGGGTCGCCGCCGTCAACAGCGCACGGCGGGCCCAGGCGGGGTCGGGGTGCACCGGGTCAACCAACAGGCGTGGCCCCATGGCCGGCGTAAATGGCACGGACACCTGAAGCTTCGGATAGTACTGCCCGCCTGCCCGCGCGAAGGCTTCGGCCCACCCGTGATCGAACACATACTCGCC
>JABJCZ010000124.1 GCA_018668475.1 Alphaproteobacteria bacterium
ACGCGGCGACTGGGCAGTGCGACTTGCCGATGCTGCGCTCATCTTTGACGGCGATAGGGCCGGTAAATGGCGCAAGGCCATAGAAGAGGCCGAAGTTATTTAGGCGCTATTCAGGCTGCATTCAGGCGCCAGGCGGGCCCGACCGGTTTAGCCGGACACACCTAATCGAGCGCAAAGGTCAGGCACTTCAAGTAAGCGCTTTCGGGTAACGCGGGGTGCACCGGGTGATCAGGTCCGGCGCCGGCGGCGCGCAACAGGCGGGCCGAGCGGCTTGCATCCCACAGTCCTTTGGTTACCGCTTCGAGAAAAGCTTCCGCGGACGCATGGTGGGAGCACGATGCAATGACCAGAAAGCCACCCGGCTCAACCAGTTTGGCGCCGAGCCGTGCAAGTTTTCGATAGGCTCTAAGCCCACCTTTTATGTCGCGGCGTGATTTCGCGAAGGACGGCGGATCCACAATTACCAGTCCGAACCGGTCTTCTTGCGCTTCAAAGGCCGCCAAAGTGCGAAATGCTTCACCTTTGGTAAACGTCAACGCGTCACCGAGCCCATTCTCTTGGGCAGATTTTTCGGCAAGCTCAAGCGCCGGGGCAGAGCTGTCCAGCAGACGCACATGCGTGGCGCCGGCTTTGGCCGCCCGCAGGCCGAATGCCCCGGTATGACAATAGGCGTCGAGTACACTGCGCCCTTTGGCAAGGCGGGCAGCGAAAGCCCGGTTTTCGCTCTGGTCGTGGAACCAGCCGGTTTTCTGGCCGGTCAGAGGGTCTAGCGCAAACCGCAGACCGCCTTCATGAATCTCAGCGCCATCATCCAGCGAGCCGTGCACAAGTTCCACCGTTTCGGGCAGGCCTTCAAGTGACCGGGCGGCACTATCCCCCCGCAGCACGACGGCGCGCGGGCTCAACAGTTTCACGAGGGCCGCGAGAATCTGCTCCCACAGTGCCGCCATGCCGGCGGTATTGGGCTGCGCGACGAGAACGTCATCGAAACGATCGATAATCAGTCCCGGAAAACCATCTGCTTCGGCATGCAGCAGGCGATACGACGGTACATCAAATATGGCATCACGCACGGCGAGCGCCTGTCGCAGCCGATCTTCAATAAAATCGTCATCTATACGTAAAGTGATGTCTCGCGTGAGTACGCGGGCCGCAATCAGCGTATGCGGGTTAAAAGTCGCGAGGCCCAGGCGTTGGTCTCCCGCATCAATCAACGAGACGATACTGCCCGGCGATATGCCGAGCGCGGCCTCATCCATTTCCACTTCGTTGGAAAAGGCCCATGGGTGGCCGCGGCGCAGCCGGGCACTCTGGCCCTTTTTGAGCCTCACGTCAGGGTATGGGCTAGTGGTGCCGTCCGGCTTGCCGGCCGCGTCGTCTACGGTCTCGGTCATAATCTCAGTATCCGTTGATCGTGCCTTCGCGCCGCGGGTCCGCGCCGCCAATAAGGCCGTTTGGGGTCACGCGGATCGCATGCAGCCCGCTTGTCAGGGCCTGAATTTTGATCTCATGTCCCATTGCTTCGAGGGCCGGGGCGAGGTCCGCAATCGCGGTATCGATTTCCAGCTCAGTTGCGCCGCCGCGGTTGACGTGGTGGGGAAGGGCGACGGCGGGTTGCGGGTCGAGGTCCCAGTCCAACATGGCAATAAGGGCCTGAGTTACGAAGGTGATGATGCGTGAGCCGCCAGGCGAGCCTACGGCAAGCAGGAGATTGTCGTGCCGATCAAACACCAGCATCGGCGACATGGAGGAGCGGGGTCGCTTACCGGGCTCGATGCGGTTTGCGACGGCGCGACCATCCTGCTCCGCGACGAAGGAAAAATCGGTGAGCTGATTGTTCAGCAAGAACCCGTGCACCATCAGCCGGGAGCCAAACGCCCGTTCGACACTTGTCGTGAAGGAGACCGCATTGCCTGCCGCATCGACCACCACCAGGTGGCTGGTTGAAGGTAATTCAGGCGAGGCATCGGCGGCGTAGGCGCGCGCGTCACTGCCCGGCGGCGCACCGTGCGGGGCTTTGCCCATCGAGCGCGTCAAGTCGATCAGCCTGGCGCGGGCTTCCAAGTACGCCGGGTCCAGCAGGCCAACCACCGGCACGTCGACAAAGTCACTGTCGGCCATAAAACGGGCGCGGTCGGCATAAGCAAGCCGACTGGCTTCCGAGATGAGATGTACGGCCTCCATCGACCCTGGCTCCAGCGCGGCTAGATCGAAGTGCGACAGGATGCCGAGAATTTGCAGGACAGTCAGTCCGCCAGATGTTGGCGGCCCCATGCCGCAGACGATCCATTGCCGGTAGCCATTGCAGACGGGCGTGCGTTCGTACGGGCGGTAGCGGGCCAGGTCCTGCTCGCTCAGTAACCCGGGGTTTACTGCACTGCGCCGCACCGCCTGCACGATATCGCGGGCGATTTCGCCGGTCAGCAGAGCGGACGCGCCATCGGCAGCAATCGCACGCAGCGTTTGACCATAGGCTAAGTTGGTTAGCCGATCACCGGGTTGCAACGGCGTGCCGTCGCTCCGAAAAAAATAATCCCCTGCCACTTCATAGTCGGCCAGCTCGGCATTGCGGGTGATCATTTTTGACAGTCGCGGCGACACGTCAAATCCGGCCTCAGCCAACCGGATTGCCGGTTCAAACAACGTTGCCCACGGCAAGACGCCGTGCGCGCGGTGGGCGGCCTCAAGCATGGCAACGACACCAGGCACCCCCACGGGCTGGCCACCCTTGGCGACGTCAGGCCAGCCGCGCGGCGTGCCGTCAGCCTGCAGAAACATTGAGGGATCGGCCGCCGCCGCTGGCGCGGTTTCACGCCCGTCATAGCTGGTCAGGGCGCTGCCTGGTCCATCGTAATGGAGTAGAAAGCCGCCGCCGCCGATGCCGGATGATTGCGGTTCGACGAGGCCGAGCACCATTTGCGCTGCTACTGCTGCATCCAGGGCCGAGCCACCGGCCTTGAGCATTTCGAGTGCGGCTGCCGATGCATGGGGATTGGCCGTGGCGACCATCGCTTTTTCCGCCGACATCGCCGGGTCGGAAGGCTGTAAATCTTCTGCTGCGGCAGGTAAACCCGATGACAGGCCAGATACCAGCACGCCGATGGCCAGCAGGCGGGCGCAGTTCGTTGCAGCCGACCGTTCAGTAAATTTGATGATGGCCCGCAGGCCGGCAATATTCATGACTCGGCGCAGGACAGTTTGTCCGCTCTCAGGTCGGGAGGTAACGAAGCGCCAACGGTAAGGCTCAGCGAACGTAAATACGAATCTCGTTGGTCTGCACGCCCGGGCTCGTCGTCGACGACAGCGTCACCCGGCTGTTGGGCAGCCCCATCTCGGTCAGGGCCTGCAACACCGTATGTGCATGCCGTTTTGCTGTGTTGGCAGCAAGTGCGACATCGGCCGGGCTGCCTTGATTGGGGGCGACCGCTATGAGGTCAAACGTGCTCTGCGGACGGCGCTCAAGGGCAGCCGAAATGGCGCTGTAAAGGGCCTGCTTGAACTCGACGTTATCGCGGTCAAAGCGAATAACGACCAGCGGCCTGCGTTCCGCCAGCGACGAGCCGATCTCGGCGTTGTCCGGGGCAACCGCAGCTACGG
>JABJCZ010000125.1 GCA_018668475.1 Alphaproteobacteria bacterium
AGCATAGGCCGCCGTCACATTGGTGATATCGACCTTCAGGCGCCATTGCGCGTTGTACCAGAGCATCTGGCGATAAACCGCCTCGACGCCACCGGTTGTGGCGGTGACGTAAAAATTATCGTCCGCCATACGGCACGCCACGCCGTCGTCGACGATCACGCCGGCCAGATCGGTCATCAGCACGTAGCGCGAACGGCCAACCGGCTGCTTGAGATAGGCGAACGTGTACATGCGATTGAGAAACTCGGCGGCATCGGGCCCGCGAATATCGAGCCCGCCCAACGTCGAGACGTCCACCAGCCCGACATTCTCACGCACGTTACGCGCTTCTTCCTGAATCATCTGTTCGCGGTTTCGAGCATCGCCGTAAAATTCCGGGCGATACCACAAACCAGCTGGCATCATCTTCGCGCCGGCTTCAAGGTGGCGATAGTGCATGGCGGTGTGGCGCGCCGGTTCGAACACCCGGCCTGCCAGATGGCCGAAAGTAATTTGCGCGTTAGGTGGGCGCGCCGTGGTCATTCCGGTGCCGTCAAGATTAAGCCCGGTATGACGCGCGGCAAGGCGCATCGCCGGCAACGAAGAATGCCTCCCCTGGCTCGGGCCCATGCCATTGGTGGTAAAGCGCTTGAGGTGCTCGATGTGCTGGTAGCCCTCTTTCAGCGCGTCCTCCAGATCATGCACCTGGATATCTTCATCGAAATCAACAAATGCCTTGCCTTTGGGATGATCAAAGATCGGCCACGGGTGCATCTGACTGCTGACCGGTGCCGCAGGCGCGGCAGGTTCAGGCGCCGACGGCATGGCGCCGGCATGACGCGCGGCACGGTGTCCAGCGTTGCGGCCATCCGCCGCCGCAGCTTCCAGCGCACTGTGACCGGCAACGCCACCAGCTGCAAAAACACTCTCGGGCAAGCCCTTGATACCAGTACGGCCAGAGATTTCATCGTAGGTCATCTCGCCGCCGGCCTGACGCACCAGTGGTGCCGCCGGAAACCACCCGGCGCTCATCACCAGGAGATCACAAGCAAAGGTATCTGCCTCGCCGGCGCATTGGCCGGGGGCCGAAATTTTCGCAACCCGCACACCACTAACCCGCTTGCCATCAGATGAAGGCAGGGCTTCATAGGGCGTGCGACCGACCATTACCGGCACATGACGCCGCAGCACCTCGGCGGCCAATAGCCCGTCCGTCGGGTCCTCCCGCAGATCAACGATGGCCGCGATCTCGCAGCCGGCGTCGAGCAGGTCAAGTGCGGTGCCATAGCCAAGATCATCAGCCGTCGCCACGACGGCACGGGTGCCCGGCTTTACACCCCACAAATTGATCAAGCGTTGCGCGGCCGAGCCAAGCATGACGCCGGGCAGATCATTGTTGCGGAAAACAATCGGTTGCTCCCAGCAACCCGTGGCGACGATCAGTGATTTCGCCCGGAGTTTGTGCAGGCGCTTACCCTTGACCACGGCCAGCCAGTTGTCGGTATACCAGCCGATAACGGCGGCCTCGGTCATAACGCGGATATTGCCGTGGCGGCCAACGCGCTCCAGCAAGCTCTCGCGCCGCGCTGCCGCATCAGTGCCGCTCCCGTCGCTCCGCCCCCATGCAAGCGCGCCACCGGCAACTTGGTCTTCATCGACCACCAGCACATTCGCCCCTGCCTCAGCAGCTTCAAGTGCAGCTGACAGGCCAGCTACACCGGCGCCAACCACCACCACATCGTGAAACAGGTATTCTTTGTCATAGTAGCCATGCGGGGTCTTGGGGTTGAGCACACCAAGCCCAGCCACGTTGCGGATCAGCCGCGCCCACAGCGGCCAGGACCAGCGCGGTTTGTAAAACGCCTTGTAGTAAAAACCCACCGGCATAAAGCGGCCGAGCTTGCCCAGCACCGCAAGGCGATCTTTCTCCAGCGAGCCCCACTTGTTCTGCGCCCGCACATTGAGCCCATCCTCAGCGACGATGCGCTCCGCGAAGCGGTTCGGCGAGTTGCCCGACTGGACCAGCGTGTTGGCATCCAACCCGCTCATACTCATGACACCACGCGGGCGGTGATATTTGAACGAGCGCGAAATCGTACGGCGCCCACTCGCAACCAGCGCACTGGCAACAGTATCGCCGGCGAACCCCTCAACACGCTCACCTTCGAAGCGGAATGAAAGCGGCTTATCGCGATCAATCAGCAGACCGGCCGGTGCCGGCAGTCGACTCGGCATCAGGCACTTCCCTCGGGTTTTTCAGGTGCAGGTGGCCGCTTGAAATCAATGCGCTCCTTGAACACTTCGGAAGGGTCAAACGTGCGCAGTACTTCATCCTTCACCGTGTCACGCTCCGCGATAAACCAGTAGGCCGTTGGCACATGGCACCACCATTCGCGTACCACGCCGGCGTGGTTGTCCTCAATAAACACGTAGGCAGCCCAGTCGTCGTCCGAAGTCGTATGCGGATTGGGGTGCGGATCAACTTCGCCGCCATGTACAAACTCCTGCGCGTTGCGCGGGCCGTTGAGGGGGCAATTGATGATTTTCATATCGCTCTCCCGCCTCTAGTGGCCGACCGAAGCCGCACCCTTTTCGCCCACTAGGTCGAATGTGCGGAAACGGTCCAGCGCGAAAGGAGCAAGAATATCGGGCACGCGACCGGTCGCGACGGTCTCGGCCATGCGCTTGCCGGAGACACAGGTAGCTTTGAAGCCCCACGTACCCCAGCCGGCATCAATGTAAAAATTTTGCACCGGCGTCTCGCCCATCACCGGTGAGAAATCCGGCGTCATATCCGCCAGCCCGGCCCACTGGCGCAGAACCGGCAACTCGCCCATAAACGGGAACAACTCCATGATATGGCCCATCAACCCTTCCATAAAGTCGAGGCTGGAGGAGGTCTGGTAGCGCGGATAAGGATCGGTTGCGCCGCCCATGACAAACTCACCGCGATCCGACTGCGAAATGTAAACATGCAGCGAGCCCGACACGATGATCGGATCAAGGATCGGTTTTACCGGCGTTGAGACACAGGCCTGCAAGGGCACCGACTTGATCGGCAGATCAAATCCGGCCATGCGCGACACCACTGATGATCGCCCGGCCACTGCCTGAAGCACTTTGCCACAACCGATGCGCCCGCGGTTGGTCTCCACCGCGAC
>JABJCZ010000126.1 GCA_018668475.1 Alphaproteobacteria bacterium
GGCGTTAACCGGCAGGCTCTTTCCCCGACAGATGTCGCCGCCCGCGAGACCCTGATCGGCTGGGCCCGTGCGCGTAATTTCACAATTAGCCAGGACGAGATTGGCAACCTCTTTATTCGTCGTCGTGGCGATGGTTCCAACGCCGTGCCTGTGATGACCGGTAGCCATATGGACAGCCAGCCCTGTGGTGGACGGTTCGATGGTATCTACGGTGTGCTCGCAGGGTTTGAAGTCCTGGAAGCACTGGAAGACGCCGATATTGAGACCATGCGCCCCATCGATGTCGTTGCCTGGACCAATGAAGAAGGCAGCCGGTTTGATCCCGGCGGCATGGGCTCAATGGTGTTTACCGGCGTTGCCAAGGTCGATGACTTCGCCCATGTCCGTGATTCTGACGGCAAGTATTTCGCTCATGCACTCGAGGAGACATTGCGGGCAACAACAGTGGACAGCGAGCGACCCACCAAACATCCGGTCAAAGCCTATATGGAAGCCCATATCGAGCAAGGGCCTGTGCTGGAAGATAGCGGCAATACCATCGGCGCCGTCACCGGCATTCAGGGGTCGCGGCGGTTCCAGGTCAATATCACCGGCGAATCTGCTCATGCCGGAACGGCACCGCTGAAATCGCGTCGTGATGCCCTACAATCGGCGTTGCGGTGCCTCGCAGACCTCAACACGGTCATGGCAGATCCCGACGACATTCTGCGCTACACCGTCGGCAAACTTATCATCTCGCCTAATTCACCCAATGCCGTGGCGAGCCGCGCTGAATTTTCGATCGATTTGCGGCATCCCGACGAAGCTGTGCTTGAGCGGCTGAGCAAAGAAATAGGGGAAGCCTGCACCAAGGCCGCACCACCCTGCGATATCGAAGTAATGCAGACATTTCGAAAAACCCCGTCAAACTTTATGCCGGAGATCGTCAATGCCGTCGAAAGCTCGGCACAAGCACTCGGGTTTCCGGCAATCCAGCTTCCCTCCGGCGCATTTCATGATGCCGGGATGATGGCCTCATTCTGCCCATCGGCGATGATCTTTGTGCCCTGCGCTGGTGGTATCAGCCATAATGAAGCTGAATACGCGACCGCCAGTGATCTGGCAGCTGGAGCCAAGGTTCTCGCTGCTTGCCTCGTCGATCTGGCCGCCAAATAGAGACGTAGGAGAAAATCGTAATGGCACCTGACAAAGACAAACCATCACTGCTCGGCGGCAAGCTCTCCGTCATCAATGTTGGACTGGACAAGTTTGCAACGGAGCTTGCAGATCATGACGTGCCGGTCGTTCATGTTAACTGGAAACCACCGGCCGGTGGCGACCCTGAACTTGCGGCCTTGCTCTCAAAAATGGGTTCCTGACCCCCAGGCGATGGACTAAATGGACATAATAGAAAAAGCCAACGAAGAAGCGATCTGCCGCATGCTCGGCGCGGAGCCGGTCCTGATCGACGTGGTTCCCGCTGGCGAGATCGTGCCCAACCTTGAAGATAAAATGATCCTTCATGCCGGGCCGCCAATCGAATGGGACCGAATGTGTGGGCCCATGCAGGGCGCTATCGCTGGCATCACAGTGTTTGAAGGCTGGGCAAATGATCTAGACCAGGCTGTCACCATGGCCGCGTCCGGCGATATTGCCTTTGACGCCAATCATCATCATGACGCTGTTGGCCCGATGACCGGCATGACAACTGTCAGCCAGCCAATGCTGGTAGTCGAAAACCGCACAACCGGGAACAAATCCTACTGCGCCATCAATGAAGGGCTCGGCAAGGTCATGCGATTTGGCGGCAATGATGCTGAAGTACTTAATCGCCTCGCCTGGATTCGCGACGTGCTTGGTCCGGCCATGGGTAAAGCATTGCGGGAAATGGGCGGCATCGAGCTCAAACCGTTAATTGCGCGTGGTCTTTCGATGGGTGATGAAATGCACCAGCGCAACGTTGCCTGCTCCGGCCTCGTCCTACGCGCCGTCGCAGCGGCCATGGCCAAGACCAGTGACGACGCCGTAGCGTTGTCAGAGGCATTGGCGTTTATCAGTGCGAATGATCAGTTCCACCTCAATATTGCGATGGCGATGGGCAAAGCGATCATGGACCCCGTCCGCGATATCGAGGGATCTTCGATAGTCACGGCGATGTCGCGTAACGGCACCGATTTTGGCATACGCGTCAGCGGTA